>LJCR01000466.1 GCA_001399705.1 Kouleothrix aurantiaca | reverse complement strand
ACCCATCGGGATACGCCCGCCACCAGTGCCCTGGAGTGAGGTAAGGGATGCCATGCAAAACCTTCCTTTCGCGGCCATGCCGCAGATGGCGCAGCCGCTCCGCTCGGAGGGCTGCAAATAAATGCAAGCCCCGCAAGCGGGGAAGATTGGGAATACGAGATACTGGGGAGAATCAAAATCGCCACATCGGCAGGAACAAGCGCTCCCGAAAGAGCGATTTCATGCTGAGTGGCGATAGTATTTTCTCTCCAGAACGATATCCTGCTCGGCGCTGCCGAATCAGAACGATCGCGCTGTTGAGTGGGTATTCATAAAGATTGTGAGACGACGTTTCTGGCATCAGAGTGATGCAGCGCGTCTCAGGGTGACGAGAGTGCAGCGACAAAGGCCCTACGGACAGGGTGGGATGCCTTGGTCGGCCTTGTACCTATGCGATTGTGAAATGTACAACAGGAGCAGTTGGTCTCCTGCTGGCTTCGCCCGATCTGGCATCTCGCGGTCGCAAGCGTTGGCGCTCGCCAGAGAGAAAGCGTGCGCCGCCGGTCGGGACCAGGAAACGGCAGACCTGGCTTGACCAGATCGCAGATGTAGTATATCCGTCTGCGCTACCAGCGTATTACCGCATCTGCCCAGGCAGTGTAACTGTTCGATGCAAGCAAGGTTCTTCAGCGACATCAACACCGACCGCATCCTTACATAGCGGTGCAGGGTAGGGTGGCGCTTGCGCTGGTGAAAGCAGCTTGCTCAGGCCGCAGGGCCGCCGGGGCTCGCACCGCCCCGGCACCCGGCGTCGGGGCTTTGTCCCGAACCCCGAATTTGATGTGGTGCTCACTTGCTAAGCTGTGCGGTCATGGCTCCGGTATGTGGACCGCTGGCATCAGCTCATAACGCAGTACGTGTTTCCAGTATCGCCCCGAGGCATGGCAACGAGCGTTACGAATGATGTAGTCGCTCATTGCCGGAAGGGTTTTAGGGAAACTGGCGAGGGTTTCCCTAATCGGGGCGCGGGGGCGAAGCGTCCCGAGAAAAGAAACAAACGAACTTTTGTAACCCCTTCATAGCGGGGCAGGGTTCCTCAGAATACTACCAGGAGAAGATATGTACAAATCGCATCTTGTTTCAAACCCCTTCATAGCGGGGCAGGGTTCCTCAGTGAGCCAAACGCTCGATACGTTTTGCTCATGCAAGAGGTTTCAAACCCCTTCATGAGGGGTGCGCTAAACATAAGATCGGCGTCATTCGACGACGCTAGTTCCCCATTCGGCGTCGCTCGACCTGCTACGGCGACGCCGAACTCTCATCCGGCGTCGCCTGTGTCCCCACTTTGCGGTAGGATAGCGTTACCACACACCTCACCCACCACTGCAAGGAGACACTGCTATGCTACTCGATTTTGCCGCCCCGTTCAAGCGCCTCGGCGCTACCCTCTGGCGCCAGCCGCCCTGTCCGCCTGTCCACCCCGAGCCTGCCTGCCCGCTCAAACAGCCCTCCGCCCCGCTCCCAGCCTGGGTCGCGCACGACCCCATCGTCCAAAAGTATCGCGCGCTCATCGGCGACCTGCCTTGGGCGTGCTTCCCCGAGCGTTCCTCCGACCGAAATTGGCCCGGTCCCTCCCCCGACCCGCGCGCACCCTTCGTCGCTGCCTATCTGGTCAAACTCCACGAAGGCAAGCGCTTCATGTCTGAACTGCGCTCGTTCCTCCTCGAGCATCCTGCTTTGGTATGGTGGCTCGGCTTCGAACGCTTCGCCGACCCCTCCAGCCCCCACGGCTTTGCCGTCACCCAAACCGTGCCCGACCGCCGTCAGCTCAGTCGAGTCTTGCGCACCCTGCCCAATGAGGCGCTGCAGTGGCTGCTGTCTGCATCGGTCGAGTTGCTCCGCGCCACGCTCCCGCCCGACGAGCACGCCAGCTTTGGCGACACCATCGCCGGCGATACCCAAGCCCTGCTCGCCTGGGTCAAGGAAAACAACCCCAAGCAATATATCAAGGAAGGACGTCTGGACAAGACCAAGCAGCCCAAGGCCGACCCCGACTGCAAGCTTGGCGTCAAGAAAGCCCGCAACAGCGCGCCCCACGACGCCGATGGCGATAATCCACCCGCTCCCACCAGCGACGCCAAGCCAGCCCGAGACGTGCAGGTCGGCGTCGACATCTTCTGGGGCTACGCCTCGGGCATTGTAGTCACGCGCCTGCCTGATGGCAGCGAAGTCGTGCTGGCCGAGCGCACTCGCCCGTTCAACGAGAGCGACCCGTCCTACTTCTTTCCGCTGATGCAGCAGGTCGAGCACCGCCTCGGTCGCAAGCCGCGCTTTGGCGCCTGGGATTGTGCCTTCGACGCGCACTACGTCTACGACTATTTTCACCAGGCTGGCGGCTTTGCGGCGGTGCCGTTCAACCCCGGCAAGAAAGGCGGCAAGCGCGGCTTCGACGCCGACGGCCGACCATTGTGCGCGGCTGGCCTGGCAATGCCACAACTGCTGACCTATCTCGACCGTACGAGCGGCCTGATTCCACACCGGCGTGAGAAGTGCGGCTGCCCGCTGCTGACACCACAGCCGAACGGCCAGCCCTGCCCGATTGATGACGCGCATTTCGCGAAGGGCGGCTGCACGACGACGCTGGCAGCCGATGCCGGCTCGCGTATTCGGCACACGCTCGACCGTGAGGGCCAGGCGTACAAGCAACTCTACGCCAAACGCACCATGGTGGAGCGGGTCAATTCGCAAGCAGAGGCGCTGGGCATGCTGCAGCCGAAGCTGCGGCGTGGTCGGGCGATTGCGAACCAGAACAGCGTGACCTACGTGCTGATCAATCTGCGTGCCTTGCGGCGTATCCGAGCCGCACAGGAGGCGCGGCCGAGCGCGAGCAGGACGGCGCTGGCGGCATAGCTCAAGAGGCGGCCTGCACAGTACACGAAGGTGGGTAGGCTGATAGCAGCAGGTCGCCGAGACAGACGCCACAGCCAGGGACGACAACCCAGACAGCTCGAGCACCTGCTCGCACAGTTGCGAGAGCGGGTCAAGGGCGCGTGTGCGTGAAAGGGCACATCAGCGCTGTGAAGCGGCAAAAGCGCGGCGAAAAGGAGCTGTGCACCCGCAAGAAACCGCAACTCGGGCAGGCAGCACAAGCGTCGAGCGCTTGAGGGGATGCGCCAAGAGGGCGTGCGCTTGCTTATGTTCAGCGCGCCTCGAAATCCTCTTGCTTATGTTTCGCGCACCCCTCCTTCATAGCGGGGCATTGCTGCGTAGAAAGTCATACTCGGCCTACTTCCTTCTGGGGAAGGACGTTTCAAACCCCTTCATAGCGGGGCATTGCTGCGTAGACTCGTCATTTTGACAGTCGGTCTAGCACTCGTTCTCGTTTCAAACCCCTTCATAGCGGGGCATTGCTGCGTAGCAGCGCCGTGCTGGAGCTTGCGGGTGATCCGCGCGTAGGTTTCAAACCCCTTCAGAGCGGGGCATTGCTGCGTAGGGCGAGCTGCTATACCCGCTTCCGGAAGGCGACCCCAGTTTCAAACCCCTTCAGAGCGGGGCATTGCTGCGTAGTGCCGCCCGCAGAAATGCGGGCAGGCGCAACCGCTACGTTTCAAACCCCTTCAGAGCGGGGCATTGCTGCGTAGCCAGATTGGCATCCAAACCAAGCGCGAACTGCTTCCAGTTTCAAACCCCTTCAGAGC
>LJCR01000465.1 GCA_001399705.1 Kouleothrix aurantiaca | reverse complement strand
ATTCCGCTTAGCTACGTTGATCTTGCGCAGCAGGAAGCAACGCCCGAAGCACAGCTGAGTGGGCTGCAAGTGCCATCCGATATCTTTAACGGGCAATCGGTCACTCTTACTGCGGTGATTGAAAGCACGGTGGCGCAATCGGCAGTTTTGCGCGTGGCGGGCGATGGCAAGCTGGTAGCTGAGCAGCCAGTTGTGCTTAAACCAGGCACAAACCGGGTGGAAATTGATGCTGGCGTGCCCCCGCCGGGTTTACGGCGTTATCGTGCTCGTATCATCGCAACTCAGGATACGCTTGCCGAAAACAATGTTGCCGAAAACTCGGCACGGGTTGATGGGCCGCCACGCGTGTTACTTGTGGAAGGCCAAAAAGGCGTCGGTGCGAAGTTAAAACAAGCATTAGCCGCAGCGAAAATCACGGCCGATATTGTTGCGCCAGAGTCAATACCGCAGAATTTAAACACGCTAAGCGCTTTTGATGCTGTTCTCTTAATCAATGTGCCAGCAAAAGCGCTGTCGCCAGCGGTACAAAAAAATCTTCCCATATATGTGCACGATCTTGGCAAGGGTTTGCTCATGTTTGGCGGACGCCAGTCATTTGGTATTGGTGGGTATGGGAATACGCCAATTGAACAAGCACTCCCTGTATCAATGAACGTGCGCAAAATCGAAACACGGCCGAATCTGGCGATTGTTTATGTTCTCGATAAATCGAGCAGTATGCAGGCATGTCACTGCCGCGGGCCGAATCGCGCGAAAGACGGCTATTACGATAAAAATGGCCGAACCAAGCTCGAAATTGGGAAAGATGCTGTTGTGCGCTCGGTTGCTGTGCTTAACCCGCAAGATGTCGTGGGCGTTGTGGCATTTGATGGAAGTGTGCACTGGGCATTTGAACCAGTTGCGCAAGCCAAGCCGGATGATGTTCTCAATGCGATTGCCCCGCTGATGCCAAATGGTCACGAAACAAATGTGGGTGTTGGCTTGCGCGCTGCTGAAGATGCGCTTGCAAAAACTGATGCGCGTATTAAGCACGTTGTTCTGATGACCGATGGCTGGTCCGATGGCGAGGATCCCGTCAAGGTCATCAATGATATGCATAATCAAGGCATTACGGTATCGGTAGTGGCGGAGGGCGTTGGCTCATCTCCAAATTTACAGGCGATGGCAAGCGCGGGCGGCGGGCGCTATTTTGCCGTAAAAAATATGGAAGATGCGCTGCAAATATTTGTCCAAGAAACGCGCCAGGTTTCTGAGAATTTTATTGTCGAGCACCCTTTTACGCCGCAGTATGGTCTGCGCACACCTATTTTAGCTGGCCTTGACAAGGGCCTGCCGAAGCTCTACGGCTACAACGGAACAACCGCAAAGCAAACCGCCACAGTGGCTTTATCCGACGCTGATGGTACACCTATTTTGGCGCAGTGGCAGTATGGCTTGGGGCGCTCGGTTGCCTGGACGAGCGATGCGACTAGCCGCTGGGCAAAAGATTGGCTGCAATGGCAGCTGTTTCCGCGTTTCGCAGCCCAGATGACGAGCTGGACGTTATCGAGCCGTTCGGGGCCAAACGGTGTGCGGGTCGAGGCCGATTCTTCTGGCCGTGGAACATCGCTGCAAGTTACAATACCCGCTGCGTTGGCTGGCAAACAAGATACAGTCGCGGTGCACGCCAGGATCATTGGGCAGGACGGCACGCCGCAAGATGTGCCGCTAGTGGCGCAGGCGCCCGGCGAATATCGTGCCACAGTCGATACCCCGCCACAGGGCACGTATATTGTGCAGGTAGCTGGATCGCGCGATGGCAAGGTAGTGTTCCAAGGCACTGGTTCGCTCGTTGTGCCATATTCTTCAGAGTTTCGCATCCATCAGGCTAACCCGGCCCTGCTCGATGCCCTGGCGCGCGCGACGGGCGGCGCGCAGCTGGCGAATCCGCAGCAGGCATTTGCGCCGGTCAGTGGCCAGGTGCCCGTAAGCCCGCGCGACATAACGAAGCCGCTGCTGCTGCTGGCGTTGCTGCTCTTGCCAGTCGATATTCTGGCGCGCCGCCTGATTGTGCTGTGGCGTACACGGGCGCGCTAACACCGTGAGTGCCCGTGCTCAGGTACTTCCCCCCTCTCACTTCTGCGATGGCGTGCACGGCCAATGGTATAATCGCCCCTCGTTGAGTACAGAGGAGAATGCGATTTTATGCTGGCCGTGTTCGCCGCGCTGGTGCTTGCGCCACTGCTTTATCTTCCTGGCTTCCTGCTTTCACTAGCCTGGATCGGCCCCGCGCAGCCACCCGATCGGCTTGAACGCCATTTCGAGCGTGTGCTGGGCGGCGCGCTGCTTAACGGCTGGCTTGCACTGACGCTGGCTGAGTTGGGCGTATTTTCGGCTGCACTGCACCTTGTTTTGCTAGCGCTTGCCTGTGCGGCTTGCGCGCTGGTGGCCTGGCGGCGCGGCGCGTTGCGCCGGATTGCACAGGCGCGAAACGCTCTGGGCGGCCGCGCGGCACGCGGCGAGGCCCTGCTGTTTGGGGCTGCGCTGCTGCTGTTTATGCTACTGGTCGCACGTCCATTCGAGGTTGTGCTGGGTGCGCGTGACGCGGGCGTGTATGCAAGCACTGGCTTTGCCATCGCGCGAAGTGGCGGTATTCTTCAGCACGATGCGCTGGTGCAGCAGATCGCCGCCGACGAATCCTCGCCCGACCCTGTGCTCAGTGCCGCCGCCGCCCAGGCGCGAACAAACCTGCTCGGCTCGCAGCCCGCTTCGCGCTATCTGGCTACACGCCTGCGCTTTGCGGGCTTTCTGATCAACGACGGTGATCTCGCCAGCGGCACGGTGCCACCGCAGTTCTTTCACCTTTACCCTGCCTGGGTTGCGCTGCTGGCCAGCCTGCTGGGCTTGCGCGGCGGGTTGCTGGCGACAAGCCTGTGCGGCATTCTGGGCGTCTGGGGTGTTGGCATGCTGGGCAGGCGCTTAGCTGGGCGCTGGGTTGGCTTGCTAGGCATGCTGTTTCTTGCGCTGAATGGCGCGCAGGTCTGGTTTAGCCGCTACTCAACATCGGAAGCGTGCGCGCAGTTTTTGTCGTTTGCGGCGCTGTATGGCTTTGCGGCAATGCAACCCGCTGGCGATGAACAATCGGACGCGCGCCAGTCGTTCGCCGGCCTGCTGGCTGGCGTGGCGGCGGGCCAGCTGGCGCTCACGCGCATCGATTTTTTCCCGATCGTTATCCCATTCTTGGCATACATAGGCTATATGGCGCTGTTGCGCCGCTGGTCGCGCCCGATCTTGGCGCTGGCGCTGGGTATGGGCGCAATGCTTCTGCAAGCGATGGCGCATATTCTCACGATCTCGCGCGCCTACTTCTTCGACCTGATCTACGCACGCTTGCAAGATCAGTCCGCGCTGGCGGCAACGCTGGCCTGGCCTTTTCTGACGCCCGGCCTGCGCAATACGTTTATGACCATCGAGCGCAGCGCAGCGCTGCGCGCCCCTTACCGCCTGCCGCTTGAGATTGCCATAGTGATTGTGCTGGTGCTTGCTTTTCTGCTGCTGCGCCGCGATGGTCGGCCGCAGCGCTGGCTCGAGCAACGGGTGTTGCGCTGGCAGCGCTGGCTGGTGGGATGCGGCGCGCTGGCGGTGCTGCTGCTTGGCGTGTATGGCTACCTTATTCGCCCGCAAATCCTGAACGGGCCAGTGC
>LJCR01000464.1 GCA_001399705.1 Kouleothrix aurantiaca | reverse complement strand
GCAGCTGGTGCACCTCGGCAATATGGCGCGGGCCGGGCGGGCGCTCCTCCTTGATGTATTGAATTTGCGGCACCTGCTCCACCAGCATGGCGATCTGCTCGCCGGTCAGCGGGGCATACGCGGCGGCGTTCTGCAGGATGATCGGCCCATCATAGGCATCGCCAAGCCGCTTGAACATATCGATGGCGATGGCGGCATTTGTCTGCGCCGGGGCCATGGCGATGATCGCGTCGGCGCCGGCCGCCTGTGCGGCACGCGCAAATAGCAGCACCTGCGGCACCGACACGCCCGAGCAGCCGAAGACCAGCGGCAGCCGCCCGTTGATTTCTTCCAGCACGGCGTGGAGGTTGCGGATGCGCTCTTCCTCGCCCAGGAAGTAGAACTCGCCCACCATCACCGGCCACACAATGCCGTGCTGCCCGCTGCTGCAGCAGAAATTCGCCGCCGCGCGCAGATCGGGCGTGTGGATCTCATAGTCTTCGGTGTAGGGCGTGGGCAGCAGCCCGAACACGCCCTTCAGGTCGTTGAATCGGCCCATAATGCATTTGCTCCTTGAGACTCGGGAAACGACCGTGACACGATGACACGGTGACAAGATGAAGCGCACCCGTCACCGTGTCATCGTGTCATCGTGTCATTCGGGCCAGCGGTTGTCGGGCCGCCAGAAGCCCAGTTTCGGCGTGTTCCATTCGTCGGTGGGCAGGAACATGGTGCCGGGCGTGCGCAGGTTCGCCTCGATGCCTTCGAGGTTGAGATCGACACCCAGGCCGGGCCGGTCGGGCACGACGACATAGCCGTCGGCCATGTAGTCGGCGGGCAGGCCAGTGACCAGACTCTCCCAGAAGGGCAGGTCGAGGCCGTGGTGCTCAAGCGCCAGGAAGCTCGGGATGGCGGCGGCGCAGTGCACGTTCGCCATAAAGGCGATTGGCGAGCCGGCGCAGTGCAGCGCGGTGGTGATGCCGTAGCGCTCGCCATAGTCGGCGATGCGCTTGGTTTCGAGCATGCCGCCCGAGGTGAGCAGATCGGGGTGCAGGATGTCGATCGCGCGCTGCTCGATGAAGTCGCGGAAGCCATCCCACAGGTACAATTCCTCGCCGGCCGCGATCGGCGTGCGCAGCGCATCGGCCACGCGCTTGTGGCCCTCGATATCGTACCAGGGCATGGGGTCTTCGATCCAGGCGAGGTGGTAGGGCTCCCAGGCCTCGCCCAGGCGAATCATCTCGTCGAGCGTCAGGTAGCCGTGGCCGAAATGGTCGGTGCAGAGCGACACTTCGTCGCCCACGGCTTCGCGAATGGCGGCGACGATCTCGACCGAGCGGGCGATGGCGCGGTCGGTGAGCTTGGCGCCCTGCCCGCTGCCCGGCGCGCGCCAGCGCTGGCCGAGTTCGTACTCGTGCTTGGTTTTCTGACCAACCAGCCCGCCTGGCGTATCTTCAAACAGGCGCGGCCGGATGTCGAACTTGATGAAGGTCAGGCCGAGGGCCTTGCGGCCGGCCAGCGCCCTGCGATAACCTTCGGGCGTGGCTTCCTCGGGCGCGGGCGTGTCGGCATAGAGGCGCACGCGGTCGCGATATTTGCCGCCAAGGAACTGATAGCACGGCACGCCATAGACTTTGCCGATCAGGTCCCACAGCGCAATTTCAATCCCCGAAACGCCACCGCCCTCGCGGCCCCAGCTGCCGAAGTGCTTGATCGCCCGGAAGATCATGTCGATGTTGCAGGGGTTCTGGCCGAGCAGCATGCTCTTGAACTGCAAGGCATTTTCGCGGTGGCCAGCGTCGCGCACCTCGCCCAGGCCATACACGCCCTGGTTGGTATCGATGCGGATGATCGGGTAGTCGTAGTTGGCGGCGACCACGGCGATACGGATGTCGGTGATGCGAAGATCGCTGGGCCGCGAGTTGGTGTTGACTGCGTCTTCGACCCGGCCGAGTTGGGTTTCGGCGTCTAACGATTCAGACATGGGGGCTCCTACCAAATCTAAGAAATGTGCAAAAATCCGCTGAAAAGGTGACAGGATGACAGGATGACACGATCAACAAGCACTCTGTCATCGTGTCATCCTATCATTCCTATAGCGGTTTGCAGAGCAATTGGACGCTGATATGCTGGCGAGAAGGCATTGTAGCGCGGAAAATACAAGTGCCTTCTGCATCCTGCCGACTGCAAACTGCTATTCGCTACTGCGCGGTCTTCAGGCCACTGACGACCAGCATGCCGGTGTGCGCCCAGTATGCGCCGTTCGTGCCGTCGGCCAGGTTCGCCTCGGTTGGCCAGTTGGTCCAGTAGGTCTGGTTGTATGGGATGCGGTGCAGCCACTGGATGATCGGGATGTCGATCACATCGCGCCAGTAGATCTCGAGCGCCTTCACTGCGTCGGCCTTGAATGTCGGGTTGTCCTCGCTCAGCGGGGCCATCTCGTCCACAATCGCGTCGTACTCGGGGTTTTTGTAGCGCGAAAAGCGGTTGTTGCCCGCCGTCGTACCGACCGAAGCGCTGTAGCGGCTGTGGAACAGCTCAAACGCCGCGTAGGGGTCCTTCAGGCTCGCGCCGTGGCCGAACATGTACAGGCCGGCCTTGCCCTCGGCCATGTTCGTGTACGAGTCGGTGCCGAAGTTCACGCTCGCGTCGAAGCCGCCCGCTTTCAGCATCTCCACCAGCACCGGCACGATGTCCGAGTGGATGCCCTCAAAGCCGTTGATCACCGCCGACACCGTCTTGCCGTCCTTCTCCCACAGCCCGTCGCCGTTCTGCGTGAAGCCGGCCTCGGTCATCAGCTGCGCGCTCTTCTCCAGGCTGAACTCGCGCGGGTTGTACTTCGCTTCCAGCGCTTTCACCTCGGGCGTGTCCACGAACTTCTGCAGGCCGGGGTAGAGCGGGAAGGGGTAGACTGTGGCGATCTTCGCGCCGTCGTACACGATCTCGTCGATCTTGTCGCGGTCGATGGTCAGCGCCATGGCTTTGCGCACGCGCACGTCGCTGTACGGCTCGATCTGCGTGTTCATCCACAGCGAGTTCGGCCACCAGTCCAGGTAGCCGTAGGGCGATTTGTCGCCGGCGTGGCTGGTGACTTTCGGGTTGCTCTTCAGGATGTTGCCGATCACCTGGCTGCGCATGTCGAGCGTGGCGTCGAAGTCGTTGTTTACCACGCGCTGCGCGACCGTGTCCATCTGCACGCCATTGATGTTGCCGATCACGATGCGCTTGACGTCGGGCAGCGCGTGCAGGCCAGCCTTGACCGCCCACCAGTCCTCGCGCAGGTCGAAGATCTTCTGGTTCTTGTCCCACTGCACCACGCTGTACGGGCCAGAGTGGGGCATCTCGATGCCGCCCGTGAAGGCGTTGACATCGGCTTCCTTGGCGAGCACGTGCTCGGGCACGATCGGGATGCCGGTGTCGAACTTGAGGGTGAGCACCTCGAACTTGAAGCGCGGCGAGGGCTGCTTGAAGGTCACGACCACGGTTTTCGCGTCGGGTGCCTTGACGTCCTGCACAAACTGGTCGAACTGGGCGTGGTAGGGCAGCTTGTCGTTCTTCAGCTGGCCTTCAAAGGTGAAGACGACGTCTTTGGAGGTGACGGGCTCGCCGTCGCTCCACATCGCGCCGTCGCGCATCTTGATGGTCAGCTCGGTGAAGTCGGGCTTGGTGTACTCCATGCTCTCGGCCAGCCAGGGGATGTCTTTGTCGGCGAAGATGCCGAAGT
>LJCR01000462.1 GCA_001399705.1 Kouleothrix aurantiaca | reverse complement strand
CGCCCGAGGGCTTGTGGTTGTAAAACACCGGCAGCTGGCCGATGCTGCGCGGAAAGCTCATGGGCAGCTTGCCGCCGGGGTTGGCGTCGCCAAACAGCACGTCGGCCACGGCGTTGCCACCTTCTTCGCCGGGCAGCCACACTTCCAGCAGCGCAGGAATGTGCTCGGCGATCCACGGCAGCGTCAGCGGGCGGCCGTTCATCAGCACCAGCACCACGGGCGTGCCGGTTTCGGCCACCGCGCGCACCAGTTGCTCCTGTACGCCCGGCAGACCCAGCTCGGCGCGGTCGCGCGATTCGCCGCTGGAGCAGCTATCGGTCAGGCCGGCCTTGTCGCCCACCACCACAATCGCCACCTCGGCCGCGCGCGCTGCCGCCACCGCTTCTGCAAAGCCATCCTGCGATTCGCCCAGCACGTCGCAGCCCTTGGCATACTGAATCTGTGTGCTCGGCCCAACCTGCTGGCGAATGCCATCGAGTACGCTGACGAGCTGCACGCCAATGTCGGTCAGCTCGACCTTTTCGGGCAGGGTTTGCGGCAGCTGGCCGGGCTGTTCCAGCAGCTCCAGCAGCGTTTCGATGTGCGCGGGGTAGGAATAGTCGCTGAGCTGGTGGCGCACCGTGTCGGCGTTCGGACCGATCACCGCAATCGAGGCGAGATCTTTGCGCAAGGGCAGCAGCCCGCCCTCGTTGCGCAGCAGCACCACCGATTTGCGGGCGATCTCGCGGGCCAGCTCGCGCTGCTCAGGCGTGTCGAACACGGCCGGCGCGGCGTCTTCGGCCACATACGGCTGTTCGAACACACCCATGCGGAACTTCATCGCCAGCACACGCTCGACCGTCTCATCAATCAGCTCCAGCGGCACCGCGCCGGTCTGGATGGCTTCGCGCAGCGGCACGCCATAGCAGTCGGTGCCCGGCAGCTCGATATCCATGCCGACCTCAAGCGCCAGGCGCGCGGCCTCGCCCTTGCCCGCCACCACATGGTGGTACTGGTCGAGCATGTGAATCGCGAAGTAGTCGGAAACGACCAGGCCGTCGAAGCCAAACTCGCCGCGCAGCACGTCGCGCAGCAGCCAGGCCGAGCCGCCGCAGGGCACGCCATCCAGCTCGTGGTAGGCGTTCATCACCGAGGCGAGGCCGGCGGTGCGAATGGCCGCCTCGAAGGGCGAAAGGAAGGCCTCGCGCAGCTCGCGCTCGGGGAGATGCGCAGGCGCCCAGTTCATGCCGCCTTCCGAAGCGCCGTAGCCCACAAAGTGCTTGGCAGTGGCAATAATGCCCTGCGCCACATCGGCAGTTTGCAGGCCGCGCACAAACGCCGCGCCCAGGTTCGACACCAGGTAGGGGTCTTCGCCAAACGTTTCTTCGGTGCGGCCCCAGCGCGGCTCGCGCGTCACATCCAGCACCGGGGCGAGCGCCTGGTGCGCGCCGACCGCGCGCATCTGCGTGCGGATCACCGCGCCCATCGCCTCGACCAGATCAGGCTGCCAGGTGCTGGCCGCGCCAATAATCTGCGGGAAGCAGGTTGCACCGCGCGCCATATAGCCGCTGCACGATTCTTCGTGCACCAGCGCCGGGATGCCCAGGCGCGTTTCTTCCACCAGAAAGCGCTGGATGGCGTTCGCCAGCCGCGCCGAGTCGCCCGGGCGCACGCTGCTGGCCCCGCCAATGCGCGTGATCTGCCCAATGCCGTGCGCCATGATCGCTTCGGCCTTGGCGGGCGCAAGCTGGCCGTCGGCCAGCAGCTCGTAGACCCACGCGCTGCCCAGCTGCGCCAGCTTTTCGTCCAGCGTCATGCGCGCCAGCAGGTCGCGCGCGCGCTCGGCCGCCGGCAGCGTGGCGTCGCGGTAGCGGGCCGTTTGGTCCATAGTAAGCGTCGTCATGATTGTTTCCATCACACACGAATCGTGTGCGCCTATAGCTATGCACTATGAATCGGGCCACCAAGGCAGATGAGCAAAACCTGGCGTTTCTGCTATTTTCGTTTCGCTTCGTGCCTTCGTACCTTCGTGGTTAAACGTTTGGCTTCTTCTTGTTAGGATTATCCCTTCACCGCGCCCGCCGTCAGGCCCGCGATGATCTGGCGCTCGGCCAGCAGGTAGAACACAATCGTCGGCACCAGTGCGAGCGACACAAACGAGAGCACGCGCCCCCAGTCGGTGCCGAACTGCCCCTGGAACTGCATGATTCCCAGCGGCAGCGTATACAGCCGCTCGCTATTCAGCACCAGCAAGGGCAGGAAGAAATTATTCCAGCTGCCCACCATCGTCAGCACCGCCACTGCCGCCAGCGCCGGGCGCATCAGCGGCAGAAGCACGCGCCAGAAAAATCCCACCGGCGAGCAGCCGTCGATCGCGGCGGCTTCGTCCAGCTCGCGCGGGATGCTAGCAAAGAAGCCGCGCAGGATCAGAATGTTGCCGGGCAGGCCAAAGGCCACCTGCGGCAGAATGATGCCCCACAGGCTATCGACCAGGTTGGCCTGGCGCAGCGTAATATACAGCGGCAGAATGGCCACCGCAATCGGGAACAGCAGGCCCAGCGTAAAAAAGTTGAACAGAATCTCGCGCCCGCGAAACTGCAGCCGCGCAAACACAAACGCCGCCATGCTCGCCACAATCAGCACGCCCAGCGCCGTCCCCAGCATCACCAGCGTGCTATTGCCCATCTGCCGCCAGAACGAGGGGTTTTGCAACACGCTGCTGTAGTTCGAAAACTCCCAGCGCTCGGGCAAGCCGAACGGGTTGGTCAGCAGGTCGGCGTTGGTTTTAAAGCCGTTGATCACCGTGGCGACGAGCGGGATGAGCACCAGCAGCGCCACAAAGCCGCCGATCAGGTATTGCAGCAGCGGCACGATTGTGCGCGAAGCCGGCGCAGATGCGCGAATTTGTTGTGCTGCCATTGATTCCTCCGCAGCTATTCAAAATCGCGCCGCATCGCAACGCGCTGGTAGATCAACGAAAAGCTAAAACAGATCAAGAAGATAATCACGGCCACGGTGCTGCCATAGCCCAGCTGAAAGCGCTGGAAGCCATATTTGTACAGGTAGGTCGCCATGGTGTCGCTGGCGCTCACTGGCCCGCCCGTCGTCATCACCCACACCAGGTCGAAGAATTGCATCGAACCCAGCACCGACAGGTAGATCGTCAGGCGGACGGTGCTGCCGAGCAGCGGGATGGTGATGTAGCGCAGGGTCTGCAGCCGCCCGCATCCATCGATCGCAGCGGCTTCTTCCAGCTCGGCGGGGATGTTTTGCAAACCGGCGATATACAGGATCATGTGGTAGCCGAAGTACTTCCAGGTGATCACCACAAACAGCGCGTACAGCACCGTTTTCGGGTTGGCCAGTGGCGCAACATCGCCCAGGTTTGGGGCGATCGCGTGCAGGAGCTGCTCGACCAGGCCGCCGCTCGGCCGGTAGATGAAGTTCCAGATCACGCCGGTGACCACTTCGGAAAGCACAAATGGCAGAAAGAAGATCGTGCGCAGGAGCGCCCGGCCGCGCGTCAGGCCACGAATGAGCAGCGTCAGGCCGAGCGCCAGGGGGAGCTGGATGAGCAGCGACAGTGCGACAAGCTGAAGGTTATGCGAGAGCGCGCCAAGAAACACGCGATCGCTGAAGACGCGGACGTAGTTGCCCAGGCCGATGAAGTTTTGCAGCGAGCCAAGGCCATTCCAGCGAAACAAGCTGTAATATACGGCCTGCAC
>LJCR01000463.1 GCA_001399705.1 Kouleothrix aurantiaca | reverse complement strand
CAGCCTGAACACTGCGCAGTTCGATGTGCTTGCCAAAGTTGGCGCGGCCAGCAACATGACGCAGCAAGAGCTTGCATCTGCGCTGCTCGTCACCAAAGGCAACATCTCGCAGCTGCTCAGCAAAATGGAACACGACGGACTGGTGGCACGCCGGCAGGAAGGTCGCACCAACTGTCTTTCGCTCACCGAGCGCGGGCAGACGCTCTTTCAGGAGGTCGTGCCGCAGCAGGAAGCAATGATCGCCAGCTTGCTCGCGCCACTTTCCGACGACGAGCAGGCCGAGTTGCTGCGGCTGCTGCGCAAGCTCGACCAAAGCCTGCCCGAGTAATTTTTTTGGCTGTGAAGTTTAGCACTAAACGGAATACAGGAGACCCACATCATGGACAGCAAGACGCTTGCGTTCACCCACCAGTTCATCCCGGCGCGCGCCGCCGACGCGCCCACGCTGCTGCTGCTGCACGGCACCGGCGGCAACGAGCACGACCTGCTGGGCCTGGGGCAGGCGCTGCACCCGCAGGCCGCGCTGCTCAGCCCGCGCGGGCAGGTGCTGGAAAACGGCATGCCGCGCTTTTTCCGCCGCCTGGCCGAAGGCGTGTTCGACCTGGACGACCTGCGCCGCCGCACCGACGCGAATGTCACCTACACCACCGTTGGCGCGGGCGAGCAGCGCCTGTTCATCTACAATAGCGGCGATGGCTACGATGCCGCGCGCCTCTTGCTCTCGGATGTGCTGTCGGGCTGGGCGCGCGATTTGCCCGGCCAGCTGGTGATTGGCATCCCGAACCGCGATTTCCTGATCGCGTTTAGCGACGCAAACCCCGAGATTTTGCGCGCGGTGGCCGCGCAGGTGCAGGCCGATGCTGCCCAGCAGCAGTATGGCCTCACCGAGCAACTTTTTACCCTGGAACAAGGCGTTGTAAAGGAATATAGCTGGGAGTAACGCGCAGTATGGAAGTTGGCGTCGTTCTGCTGACCGTGTTCGTCTACGGACTGGCGATTTTCTTGTGGGTGCGCGAGGGTTCACCCAACTATGTCGTGGGATTGTTGGGAGGGCATCTGGCCACGCTGCTATCGCCGTTCTGGCAGGCGTTGTATGGCTTTAGCTACGACCCAACCATGGCCGCGATCTACCGCCTGAGCATCGACGAGCGCCTGCAGTCGCTCACGCGTTTGCAGGAGTATGCGCTGCCGCGCCCGGTGTTTATTGGCGGCTGGCTGAATGTTCTGCCCGCGCTGCTGGTGTTCTACCTCTACCGGCACCGCTGGTGGTTCCCGGGCTATGTCACGAATGTGCTGACGTTCACGCTCTTTGTTGTGTACTACATGCTCATTGAGGTGATCATTCAGCGCCAGAACTGGCTGCTGTACCACAACAGCGTGCTCTTGCCGCTGGGCGTGCCGCAGCTGCTGCTTTCGGCAATCATGAACGGGCTGGTTGGGCTGGCGACGCTGGCGGCGATTTTGCTCACGCGCCGCTACTCGCTCACAAGCCTGCTCTGGATCGTGATGCCCATCCCGTTCGCGCTGAGCATGCTGGTGCACGGCCTGCTGGGCGCGCCGCTGTACACTGCGCTGATTTTGCAGGCGCAATCGTGGGCGGGCGCGATTGGCCTGCTCGGCACGCTCGGGCTGCTGCTTTCGGGCGCGCACATCATCGCTGGCTCGCTGGGCCGCCCGGCCGAGTGGCGGCAGACGGTGTGATGTCTTTGCGGCAGTGAGCCGGTCGTTTGCCACGAAGGCACAAAGACTCAAAGTACCTATATTGCGTCAGAACCAAGAACCGAGAACCGCCAAATACGATTTTCGGAAAATCCCAGCGGTTATGGCGCAAGACGAAAGACGAACGACCCTGTTGCGCTTCGTCCTTCGTCTTTCGTCCTTTGTCGCAGCACCCGCTGTTGCTTTATCTTTCCTCTTCGAGTCTTCATGGCAAAAAGAAGCAAACAAAAGCCGAGGCCAGAATTGGCCCCGGCTTTCGTTTGGGTTCGATTTTCTAGCGCACATTCACGCCACTTTTTTGGCTTTCGCTATGCAGTGAAGCGCAAGCGCAAATCCAAAATCGTTGATCGTAAATATACTAGCGATTGAACAAGCTGTTGGCGCGCAGTTCCTTGATCAGGTCCTGGGCCTGGCTGTTCAGATCGGCCACGCGCTTGTTGAGGTCCTTCTGCGTGCGGCGAATCTGCTTTTTGTCCACCTCGGGCAGGCGGTCGCGGATCTCTTCCAGCGTGGCCTGCAAGCGCTCAAGCGCGTCCTCGCCGGCGGCCTGCGCCTTGTTCGCCACAATCTCGCTGTGGTCTTTCAGTGCGCCGATCGGGTCCTCGCGGAAGCTGCGGGGCTTGCGCTCGCGCTGCAGGAGCTTGGTGATACCAAACGCGGCCAGGCCCAGCGCCACGGCGAAGCCAAAGTATTTCGTATAGCCGTTGTCTTCCATGAAAGCCTCCTCTTACACGGCCACGGTATCAGCGTCCACTCGCGTGGGTGCACTCTCAATAGTACCGGCCGTTTGTCATTCCACTCCCTGTATCATGCAAGTAGCGTGCCACACGGCTTCTTAGCGCAGCACCGCCTTGGTCCACGCATCCAGCCACTGGTCGCGGTTCTGGTCGATCTGCTCGGGCGGGACGCTGACTGGCTCGCTTGGCACCGCCGAGAATTTGGTGAACACGTCGGGCAGCGCGCTGCCAGGCACCACCGGGTAGACAAACATTTGCAGCGGCATGTCTTCCTGAAATGCCTTGCTATACATAAAATCGATGAACTGCTCGGCCAGATTGCGGTTCTTGCTGCCCTTCAGAATGCCCGCAAACTCGATCTGCAGGAAGTTGCCGCCCGTCATCACAGCTGTAGGCGCATCGGTGAGCTTGCCCTCGCTGAAGAATACCTCGGCGGGCGGGCTGCTGGCGTAGGAAACTACCAGCGGGCGCGGGCCTTTGCCGCTGGAGCCGCTGAACTGCGTGTAGTAGGCGTCGCTCCAGCTGTCGGAAACCAGCACATCGTTGGCGCGCAGGTCCTTCCAGTAATCGAGCCAGGTGTAGCTGCCCTCGGTGCCGAAATGGCCAATCGTGGCAAGCAGAAATGTCAGGCCCGGCGAGGACGTCGCCGCGTTCTCGACGACGAGCTTGCCGTTCCACTCAGGCTTGGTCAGGTCTTCCAGCGTGGCGGGCGGCGTGAGCTTGTTCTGCTCTATGTAGGCGCGGTCGTAGTTGATCGCGACATAGCCGTAGTCGATCGGCAGCAGGCTGTTGCTCGGGTCGAGCTTGTACTGCGCGGGCACCTGTGCGAGCGCGGGCGCGGCGTATGGCTCGAAAATGCCGGCCTTGAGCGCGCGCGTCAGGAAGGTGTTGTCGACGCCGAAAAACACATCCGCCAGCGGGGCATCTTTGCTGAGCGCGGCTTTGTTGAGCGCCTGCCCCGCATCGCCCGACTTGAGCACCTGCACAGTCGCGCCCGACTGCTGCTCGAACGCTTTCAGAACATCTTCGCTCACACTGAAGCTATCGTGGGTCATCACGGTTAGAACGCTCCCGCCGGCGGCTGGCGCGGCCGTGGCTTCAGCAGCAATGGCTGTTGGCTCGGCAGCGGCAGAGGCTGCGGGTGCAGCGCTTGGGGCGGCTGCGGCGGTTGGCTCGGCGGCTGCGGGGGCGCTGGTTGGCGCGCCGGTGCTGGCCTGCCCGCCACAGGCCGCCAGCAAGAGGCCCAGC
>LJCR01000461.1 GCA_001399705.1 Kouleothrix aurantiaca | reverse complement strand
GCCAGATCGCCATCATCGCGTTCGGCGACGAGGCAGAGGCCTGCCCCGGCGGCGTGCCGCCGCTGCCCTCCGGCTGGACACAGCTGCACCTGGCGCTGGACATGGCCCGCGAGGCTGACACCGGCTCGATGAAGTTCGTGATCATCTCGGACGGGCTGCCGCAGATGCAGGAGCTGGCCTACCGCTCGGCCGAGAAGTTCACCGTCCCGATCGACGTGATCTACGTCGGCAAGGACAGCGGCGGCGAGAACTTCATGCGGGAGTTCGCCGGCAAGATCGGCGGGGAGTTCTACACAGACACCTCGACGATGCTGCTCACCACCACCATCTCGCGGATGCTGACCGACAGCGAGCACAGCGGCCCGATCATCACCGAGTAGATACCACCGATGAAGCCGGCGGGAGCGCCCCGCCGGCGAAGATAGCCACGAGGAAACAATGCTGCACAACGTTCACTGCGTCAACCACGAAGGCCGGCCGCTCAAAGGCTCCGTGCGCTACTGCACCACCTGCGGGCGGCGCACGCCGCACGTCGCCGCCGAAGGCGGCTGGTGGGTGTGCTCGGTCTGCCAGCAGTACAACGAGTGATGGCTACGCGACAAAAATGCGAAGGCGGATGCGGCCGCTGGGCCAAAGGCGGCCACCGCTTCTGCTACACCTGCCTGGGTACAATACTGAATACGCCGAGTGAGGCGCCGCGGCTGCGCGAGACCGGTGTGTTCTACCGCATCCCGCGGCGCAAGAAAGGAAAGAGCAATGCGTAAGTCAGTGACCATTCGGGCTGGTGCGCCCGATCCACCGCCTCCACCGCCAAACCAAGGCCCCAACGATCCCGAAGCTATTCCGAAGCCATCGTAGCCACAAAACGAACGCGACCGCACGCCGGCCCAAATGGGCCGGCGTTTTCTATTCTCAGGAGGATCCAATGACGACCGAACCCGAAGTCCTGGCCACTGTCGGTGGCATCGAGTACATCACCGGCGTGTCCACGCGTGAGAGGGGTGAGCCGCCGCGCTACTACTGCTCGATCGAGGAATGGGAAGGCAGCCCGATGGCGAAGTTAGCCGAGGCCGAGCGGGAGATTACGCGCCTCATCGAAGACCGCACCAGAGGCGAGCAGAAAATCGCCGAGCTGATTGAGCGCAATCGACAGCAGGAGGCAACTATCCAGCGCGGCAGAAACGAGCTGGAGCGGTTGCAGCAGGAGGTCGCGCAGCTGCGTGCCGCGCAGGAGGTGGCCGCGCCGACCGCCGTGTCGATGCTGCATGCCGGTGTGCTGATGAAGCTTGGCGCATACGGCTGCCTGCGTGCCGCGATGTGGCTGATGCCCGAAGGTGCCCACTACTGGCTGCTGCCGATTGCGATTGCGACCCTGATCAATGCAGTGTATGGCGCGACCATCGCCATGACACAGCGCGACTTCAAGTTTATGATCGGCTACTCGTCGGTGAGCCATATGGGCCTGGTGGTGATGGGCCTGGCAGCCGGCAATGAGATCGGCCTGATCGGCGCGGTGCTGCAGATGTTTGCGCACGGTGTGATGACGGCACTGTTCTTTGCGGTGGTCGGGCGCATGATCTATGAGCGCACGCATACCCGCCAGTTCCCCGAGCTGGGCGGTATGGCAAAGATTATGCCGTTTGCGGCGTTTGTGTTCATCCTGGCAGGTATGTCGTCGATGGGCATGCCGGGCTTCGCGGGCTTCTGGGCCGAGTTCAATATCTTTATGGGTATGTGGGATCGCTTCCCGCTGATCTCAATTCTGGCGGCAATCTCCATCCCGATTACGGCTGCCTATATTCTGCGCGCGGTGTACACGGTGTTTTTTGGTGAAGTGAAAGATCCGAGCTTCTACTCGCTGCCGAAGCTCACCTGGCAGGAATACACTGGCGCGTCGATCCTGGCCGCGGTGATCCTGATTACGGGCCTGTACCCGGGCATCCTGACCGAAATGATTGGCAGTGGCGTGCAGCCAATTGCCCAGGCGATCCAGCAGGCGGGAACGCTGACACTGGGACGATAAAATGATTAGAATTCAGGTTTCAGAATTCAGGGGCCAGAAGGACGGGTTGCGCGCTTTGGGTTGCAATACCTGCATCGCTTCATTCTGAATTCTGACTCCTGACTCCTGAATTCTAGGAGTGTTACGTGACGTTTCAAATCACCGATATCCCGCGGCTGCTGCCCGAGCTGATGCTGTTCGCGCTGGCCCTGCTGGTGCTGGGCACGGATGTGCTGGAGCGCTGGGGCAGTGATGCGCAGTCGCAGCTGGAGCGCGGCAAGGCGGCTGGCCAGCTTACGGCAATTGGCCTGGGCTTTGTGTTTCTGGTTGGGCTCGTTCAGAGCAAGTATCTGTTCACCATTCCCGAGCCAACTGCCGACACCAATGGTGTGGTGGCATACCTGATGGCGCTGGGGCGCAACCTGCAGGCCGGCGGGCCGGGCGGTTCGCCCATCCTGGGCGCCTTCGCCACCGACAACCTGACGATGATCGCGCGCCTGACCTTTATTGGCGCGGCGTTTCTGACGACGCTGCTGGCGCTCGATTTCCGCCCGTCGGGCAACCCGGGCGAGTTTTACGCGCTGATCCTGTTTTCGACGGCCGGCATGAACTTTATGGCGGCGTCGTCGGAACTCATCCTGGCGTATATCGCGCTGGAGCTTTCGTCGATCTCGCTCTACATTCTGGCCGGCTACTTCCGCAACGAGCGCGTTTCCGCCGAGGCGGGCATCAAGTACTTCCTGTTCGGCGCGCTTTCCTCGGGCATTCTGCTGTATGGCATGAGCCTGGCCTATGGTTTTACCGCCAGCGCGAATCACGCGGCGGGCGGCCAGCCAATTATTGCTACGCTGTTCTCCGAGATCGCCAAGGCCGGCGCAAGCAGCCCGAACGGTTCACTGCTGACGCTGTCGGTGATCTTTATCATCGCCGGTATTGGCTACAAAGTTGCCGTGGTCCCATTCCACAGCTGGTCGCCTGACGTGTACCAGGGTGCGCCTACGCCAATCACCGCCTTTATCTCGACTGCTTCGAAGACGGCGGGCTTTCTGCTGCTGTACCGTGTGCTGGTAACGGCTTTCCCATCGCTGGCCGGCAAGCCAGGCTTTGAAAGTGGCTTTGGCGGCTGGACCAGCCTTCTGGCGATTATCGCACTGGTGACGGTTGTGTTTGGCAACCTGTCGGCGCTGCCGCAGAAGAACGCCAAGCGCCTGCTGGCTTACTCCAGCATTGGCCACGCTGGCTTCCTGCTGCTGGCGATCCTGCTGTGGACTTCGTCGTCACTGAGCGACCGGACCTTCGGCACCGCTTCGCTGATTTACTACCTGATTGCCTACACCGTGACGAACCTGGGCGCGTTTGGCGCGCTGGCGGTAATTCGCGATGCGGTGGGCGGCGACGACATGAGCGACCTGAATGGCCTGTGGCGGCGCAACATTGGCCTGACGCTGATGCTGACCGTGCTGGTGCTGTCGCTGGCCGGTGTGCCACCGCTGTCGGGCTTCTGGGCGAAGTTCTTCGTCTTTATGGCAGGCTACCAGGCTGGCGCGCTACTCGTCGTTTCGATTTCGGTCGCGATGACCATCGTCAGCCTGTACTACTACCTGGGCTTCCTGAAGGCGATGTGGATGAACCCGCCGAAGTCGACCGAGCCGGTGACAACCCCGCCCGCGATGAATGCGACGTTGATTGTTGCGACGGTGCTGGTA
>LJCR01000460.1 GCA_001399705.1 Kouleothrix aurantiaca | reverse complement strand
GGATCGCGAGCGCGCCCGCATCAGCCCGCTGGTGGGGGCGCTGCCGCTCGACATGCAGGGCGCGCGCTATGCCGAGGTGCTGCGCTACACGGTCGCGTCGGTGGAGGCGATTGCCGGCGCAACATTTGCCCGCCGCGCCATTCAGGCCGCCTACGACGCGCTGCCCTGGCCCGAGCGCGAAACCGCCAGCCGCTACTGCTTCCCCGACACGCCCTGGGCGCGCGAGCTTTCGCATGCGTTTGGCGATGTGCGCGAGGCGCGCCTGCGGCTGCTGCGCCAGCTCGACCTGTTTCTCGCCTGCGACGACGACGAGCTGGCCGCGCTGGCCCACGCAATCGAGGAGCAGCATGTGCCGGCTGGCGCTGCGCTGCTGCAAAATGGCACGCACGCACCCGGTATCTGGCTGATCGAGGCTGGCGAAGTGGCGGCCACGCGCAATCGCCAGCTTGTTGACGAGCTGCATCGCGGTGATGCCTTTGGTGCGGAGTTCCTGCCCGATGGCACGCCCAGCGATATGACCTTTCGCGCCAATATCAGCTCGGATCTGCTGTTCATCCCGGCCGAGGCGTGCGGCCCGGCTTTGCACACTGGCGCGCCGGGCAGCGCCCGCAGCGAAGCCGCCGTGCGCCTGAAGCTGCTGGAGCGCGTGCCGATGTTTGCCGAGCTGCCGCGCAACACCCTGCGCGGGCTGGCGAATATCGCCCGCCAGCAGCAGTTCGCGCCGCGCAGCGTAATCGTGCGGCAGGGTGCGCCATCGGGCGTGTTCTATATCATCCGGCAGGGCCAGGCCGCCGTGCTGGTGCGCGACAACCCGGCCGGCGAGGCGCCCGCCCCGGTGCGGAAGGGTGCCCAGCTCGGCGCGGAAGAGTTCTTCGGCGAGCTGGAATTATTGCGCGGAACACCACCTGTCGCCAGCGTGGTGACGCTCACGCCGCTGGTGGCGCTGGCGCTGCCGCACGCCGCCGTGCAGGCGCTGCTTTCGGGCGACACACGCGCGGCAAAAGACCTGGAGCAGATCGGCACCGGCCGCCTGATCGCGCTGCGCGCCACGCCTGATGCCTGACGAAGGACGACTGACGAAGGACCAAAAGCTCACCACTGAGGCACAGAGGCACGGAGAATCCTGTATTGACGATTGACGATTGAAGCGAACGACAGCCGACGACTGGCCTGCGTCCTGAGTGCGGCGTAGCCGCGTATCGAAGGGCGCAACTGCCTGTTGCAACCTGCCTGCTGCAAACTCAGCATTCACCACTCAAAACTTCCCCGTTCACCCCCCTCGCATTTCATCCTCATCACCAGCGCATCAGAATCGCTTCACCGCCCGGCACTCGTGCGGCTGCGGCGGCGCGCCTATGCTACAGAAAACACTGATTATCTCGTTGGCTGAGATGTGGAGAGAAAAGCGCTTCTGTGCTTTGCGACGATGAGGAGAATGTGCCATGCGTCGACTCTATCTGGCTTTTGCGCTGCTAAGCGCGCTGCTGCTTGGCGTGCCGGCCCACGCCACCCACGCGGCCCCAGCCGCGGCCGGCATTCCCGGCGGCACAAGCATGCCGCTCGCGCTGCGTACCGATGGCGCCTATGTCGCGTGGGTCGAGCTGGCGCAGCCCAACCGCTTTACGCGCTACGCGAACATCCACGTTGCGTCGCTGGCCGATGGGCAGAGCATCCTGGAGCTAAACCAGCTCGCTTTCTGGAACTATGGCGGGCCGTGGGGGCCGTCGTTCGACATGGACAATGGCGTGCTTGTGTGGCGCGACGGCGTCGACGGCCAGAATTCTTTCCCGCTCAAGGCGCTCGATCTGCGCAGCGGCGAATCGTGGGTATTGTCGGCAAACGGCGGTGCCTACCCAAACATTGGCTACGATCAGGTGAGCTGGTGGGAAATCACAAACCGTGCCGATGGCACCGCCACCGCCGCGCTGATGCAGCGCCCGCTGCACGGGGAGGCCGCCGCAACAGAAGTGCACCGCATCACCCTCGCGCACGACTACGACCTGCGCGGCGCGCGCATGAACCTCGACTGGGCGGTGTGGGCGCAGGCGAGCGCGCGGCCGGGCGGCGAGTTTGGCTGCCCGCTGATCTACGCGCTTTCGCTTGCCGACACAACCGTGTACACGATTGAAGACAGCGAGTGCCTCGACAGCCAGGCGGTGATATTCGACCTGGATGGCAACCAGCTTGCCTACCTGGATGGCTACCACGTGCTTGTCACGCGCGATCTGCTGCTTGGGCAGGAACAGCGCAGCGGGCCGCACGCCAACGCCGACATCGCGCTGGCCGGGCGCTATGTGTTCTGGAACCACGTCGCCGCGCCGGGGGTGTTCGGCTTCGACGCGCCGACCGGCAGCACGTTTCAGGTGAGCGCCGCCGATGAAGTGGTGGCTCCCGCAGCTGGCGGCGGCTGGCTGGCCTGGACCGAGCGTGCATCAGCGGGCGGCTATGTGGTGCGCGCGCAGCCAATCGGCAAGCTGCTGCCCGGCGCAGCGCGCAACGCAACCGAAACCGTCAGCGGTCAGCTATTCTTCCCCGAAACCAGCCACACGCTTGGCGGCGAGTTCCGCAATTACTGGCAGCGCAATGGCGGCCTGCCCGTGTTCGGCTACCCGCTGACGCAGGAGTTCCAGCAGCGCAGCGCCGACACTGGCGCTGACTATGTGGTGCAATACTTCGAGCGCCAGCGCTACGAGCTGCACCCTGAGAACAGCGGCACGCCCTACGTCGTGCAGCTTGGCCGCCTGGGCGCCGAGGCGCTGGCCGAGCGCGGCACTGACTGGCAGGCGCTGCCCAAATCCAACCCGGCCACACCACATTACTTCCCCGCCACAGGCCAGGCGATCGCGCCCGAGTTCTGGGAGTACTGGCGCGCACATGGCCTGGAGCTGGGCGACCGCGGCCTGAGCGAGCGCGAGGCGCTGGCGCTGTGGGGCTACCCGCTCACCCCACCTTCCTACGAAATGCTGCCGACGGGCGAAACGCTGCTGGTGCAGTGGTTCGAGCGGGCGCGATTCGAGTACCACCCAAACAACCCCGCGCCCTACCGCGTGCTGCTGGGCCGCCTCGCCGCCGACAAGATGAGCGCCTTTGGCTGGTAGATAGGTGCGGGCTGTGGCGTGTTGTGTGCGCCGCAGCCCGCATATTTCTCGGGGCGCTTTGCCCCCGTGCCCACTTTTGTGATAATCGAGGTTTGTTTGGCTTCTTTTCGGGGCGCTTTGCACGCATGCCCACTTTTGTCACAATCGAGGTTTGTTTGGCTTCTTTTCGAGGCGCTTCGCCCCCGCGCCCCCGACCGGTGGAACCCTCGCCGGTTCCCCCGGACCCCTTCCGGCAAAGAGCGCCAGTTTCGAATGGAATGCTCGTTGTCATGCCCTGCGGCAAGACTGGAAACCAGTACTGATTTGTTTAACAGATGCCAGCGGAAAGCACAACGGAGGCATGAGCGCACAGCTTCGCAACTGCCACCCACGTTCATTTCGGGTCCAGGGGCGAAGCTCCTGGCCGGGGTGCTAGGGCGGGAAGCCCCATGTGCATCAAGCTTGTAGCGGGTCGGCTGCCAAAGCGAGCAAGCGTTGATAGGTGTTTGGATGCGTTTTTCGACTATTCATACGAGCGGTGCGCCGCAAAACCTGCTGGATGCTTGTCAGCACCTCGCTGAGCCGCTCACACTGCCCGCGTGCGCTCGCCAAGTCCGCCGCGTGCTCGCGCACCA
>LJCR01000046.1 GCA_001399705.1 Kouleothrix aurantiaca | reverse complement strand
ATGCGCTTGGGGTCGAAGTTATTCATCGCCCAACACCCTGGCCCACACCAGCGCAGATCACCCACCCGGCGCTGCAAGCAGCTGCCGCGCGCCCGCTGCGCAACGACGTGCCACAGATCAGCTACGATCAGGCCGATCTGTTTTACACCGCCCACCCGGGCTATAAAATCGGCTTCACGATGCTCGAAGTCGATGGCCTGCCCACCGATTGGGTCGCGGCCTGCAATGCCATGGACGAGGTGTGGACGCCGAGCCGCTGGGGGGCGGAAACCTTTGCCGCCGCCGGGGTGACGCGCCCGATTCATATCGTGCCACTCGGCTTCGACCCGGCACGCTTCCACCCGGGCCTGCCCGGCCGGCCTGTGCGCAACCGCTTCACCTTTCTGTCGATCTTCGAGTGGGGCGAGCGCAAGGCTCCCGATCTGTTGCTGCGCGCCTATAGTGCCGCCTTTGGCCCCGACGACGATGTGCTGCTGATCATTCGCACCAATAACTTCGATGGCGATGTGAGCGTCAGCCAGCAGATCGCCGATTTGCACCTACCACGCCGTGGCCCGCCCGTGGCACTGCTGCTCAATCAGCAGATTGCCGCCGCCGAGCTTGGCAGCCTGTACCGCAGCGCCGACTGCTTTGTGCTGCCAAGCCGTGGCGAAGGTTGGGGCGCGCCTATTCTTGAGGCGATGGCATGTGGCCTGCCAGTGATCGCAACAGACTGGAGCGGGCAGACCGAGTTTCTCACGCCTGAGCTTGGCTTCCCGGTGCAGGTGCGCGCTCTCATTCCCGCCGATGCAAAATGCGAGTACTATACTGATTTGCGCTGGGCCGATGCCGACTTCGAGCATCTGGTGGCGCAAATGCGCTATGTCTACGAGCACCGTGAAGCGGCCCGCGCCGTCGGCGTACGCGCCGCCGCATATGTGGCCGAACACTTCACATGGCGGCACACGGCCGAGCGGATTATGGAGCGACTGGAGAAGCGGTAAGCATGCGGATTGGCTTCGACATCTCGGTGCTGCGGATCGCGCAGGCCGGCGTGCTTGAGTATACGCGCGCTCTTTTGGCCGAGCTTTTGCATACTGGCGCACAGCACGAGTGGACATTGCTCGATCTGCTGCCGCTCAACCCGGGCCGGCCAATGCAGGCGGATTCGCAGCTGTTCAACGCGCCCAACACCCGCGTGGTGCGTGTGCCGGCGTTGCAGCGCGGCTACCTGAGCATGCTGCCCGGCGCGCGCACTGGCGTGGCCCACAGCCTGGCCGAACATGTTGATCATGCGCTTGACCGGCTGTGGGCGCTGGCGGCAAGCGGCGCGGTAGGCCTGCAATTACGCGCCGCGCTTGGCCGCGCCAATGTGTTCCACTGCTCGGATCAGTTTCAGTATGTGCCGCCACGCGGCGCGGCCGTGCTCACCATCCACGACCTCACAACGCTTTCGCACCCCGAGTTCCATGTCAGCGATAACACGTCGCTTCATAGTGCGAAAGATCGCTTTGCCGCCACGCGCGCCACGCACCTGATCGCGGACTCACACTCTACCAAACGCGACATCGAACGCCATTTGCAGGTGCCGAGCGAACGTATCACTGTGGTGCACGCGGCTGCCGGTTCACAGTTTCGCCCATATACGCCCACCGAAATACAAGCCACGCTCCATGGCTATGGCCTGCAACACGATGGCTACATTCTCATGGTTGGCACGCTTGAGCCGCGCAAAAATCATACCGCATTGATCAACGCCTACGCCCGCCTGCGCGCCACGCTTGCTGCTGAAGGCATCGATGCGCCACCGCTGGCAATTGCTGGCGCACATGGCTGGAAGTATGAAGACATTCTGGCCGCGCCTGGGCGCGCCGGTGTCGAACAGCATGTGCGCTGGCTCGGCAAGGTCCCTGCCGAACATCTGCCAGTGCTCATGGCCGGCGCGCAAGTATTTGCCTATCCCTCACTCTACGAGGGCTTTGGCCTGCCGGTGCTCGAAGCACTGGCCTGCGGCGCGCCCGTTGTCGCGGCAAATAACAGCTCGCTGCCCGAGGTGCTGGGCGACGCTGGCCTGTACTGCGATGCGCTCGACACCGAAAGCATTGCTCAGGCGCTGGGAACACTGCTGCGCGATGGGGCCTTACGCGCCCAACTGCGTCAAGCTGGGCCGGCGCGCGCCGCCCAGTTCTCGTGGGAGCGCACGGCACGCGAGACACTTGCGGTGTATGCACTGGCAGCCGCTGCGCACAAAACCCGCGCTAAATAGCACTACCTCACTATAGCAACGTTCAGAAGTATTGGGCCACAGAGAGTACTGAGTTTAATTTTCCTGCTTATGATCTCGGTGTTCTCTGTCGCTCAATTGTATTGCCCTCGGCTATAGTGCATAATCAAGCAATCTTACCATCCTGGAAATCGATAGTAAATTGACGCAACAGTATACTTCTTGAATGTCGTAAAGCTGGCCTCGCTTCTCGTTGCTATTCTGTCTATAGTAGGGCGGCAGCGGGCTAGTATGCTATACTTCTTGCTAGAGTATCACATAACTAATTATTTATCTAAAAAACTATTAATGAGGACGTTAGTAAATAGAACTAAAGTAATAGCCTTTTCTATTGTAACAAGCCAAAACTCGCCATATACTTGCTCTGTCTCACTCTCGCACACAATAGGAGTAGATATGCGCGTAATCACAAGGGCGTATCTTGTGCTGGTGGTGGTCGCTTTTTGCTGGTTGCCACTTCACCAGAATGCGAACCAGGCCCAAGCGGCAGACATCGGGCAGATAACAACGCTTGGAGTAGCGAACCTGGGTGGGCCTGTCTCTGCATTGTCTTCGCAAGCTGATCATATTTATGCAGGTGTGAATGGCCGGCTTGTGATTGTGGGCGTGGCAGATCCAGCTCAGCCAACCCAGCTTGGCCAGCTGATGCTGCCGGCAAAAAACAACACGCCTTTGACCATCGAAAGCATCGCTGCCGACGGTACAACGGTTTATCTCGCCACAAGCACAAGCCCGGCTGGGTCGTGTGGGTGGGCATGCGGCGGTGTTGGCGCACTCTGGGCGGTCAATGTTCAAAACCCGGCCAGTCCGGCCTTGCTCAGCAGCTATACCTACCCATCTGGCGACCTCGGAAGCGCGTTTCGCAGCGTTGCGCTGGCAGGAACCGGCGTATTTGTTAGCGCCGAGATCTCGCTTGCCTCAACGCTGCAACCCTACCGCTCCGAACTGCTGGCCTTCGACCGCAGTAATCCTTCTTCGCTCAAGCGGGTTGGTAGTGCGAGTTTGTTTGGTGCTTCCAACCTCACCATCAGCAATCAGGTTGGATATATCGCCGGCCGCGACGATTATCTCACCACTGCAAATCAGCAACTTTTCGCCTACAACGCAAGCACTCCTAAGCAGCTGTCACGCCTTGGCGCTGGCTTGCCTGGACTACCAACCAACAGCGTAACGCTGCTCGCGGCTGGCGCACGAGTGTATATTGTTGCCGACTCTGCTGCTGGCGTCACGGTGCGCGTTGCCGACACGAGCACGCCTGCACATCCTGTTCTGCTTGGCAGCGCGACATTCGCTGCACCGCTGACGTCCGCGTCGGCTGGCCGGCCGGCAGCAGTTTTGGACGGCCAGCACCTCATTATCCAGCGCGGCGACCGAAGCATGTTCCACATCGTTGATGTCACCACCCCCGGGGCGATGCTTGAAATCGGCCGCACACAACTTGCAGCCGATTCATTGGTCTTGAATGGCGCGCTGGCGAGTGTGCCCAATCATCTGTTTGCAGCAGCAAATGGTAGCCAGCTGTTTGTAATGCGCTACGATGGACTAAGCATCATCGGAACCGTGACACACGCGGATGGCTTCAGTCCTGTGGCGGGCGTGACTATCGCTCGCAGTTCGGGTGCAAGCGCAAGCACCAATGCGCAGGGGCGCTTTAGTTTTATCGAGCTTGCGCCTGGCACATACATCCTGACCCCCACGCTTGCGCTCAATCATTTCTGGCCGGCGCAACGCACCCTCACACTTCCACCTGATGGCGCGGTGCGCTTTGTGATGCTGGCCGCTCCAGCGAACAAATCTTTCACACCTGGAACATCCACTCAGCTTACATACACCGATACTAAAGGCTCGACAACGACCTTTGATGTGCCGGAAAACGCCTTCGCGCGACCTGCTACCATTGCTGTCACACCTACAGTAGCGCTGAACCCAACGCTTGCCTTCACTGGGCATGCATTCGAGCTTACAAGCTCACAGGCATTCACAGCGCCAATAAGTGTAACAATCACGTATGTGACAAGCGACTTTCGGGTGGTGAGTGATGTTTCCCAACTCACGCTTTACTATTGGTCAGGTGCAGAGTGGGTCGATACTGGCAGCATGTGCTCGTCCGCCACCCCGTATATCCGTGATTTAGCCCTAAACACTTTGAAAACAACGGTATGTAAAACAGGGCTGTATGCACTATTCGGTCCAACGCATCGTTCACTTATTCCAATAACTGCAAGCAATTAATAGTATGGATAGGTTAGAATATTACCCTCTAACCTATCCAAAATCCTTAATTCTGCACAATCGCTATTTGTACTATAGGAGAGGTTGAATGAATATACCAATTATTCAGCAGTTACAGACACACAAGGCCGAGATTTCACTCCAATTACGCATTCGCAATAAATATCATTACATTCGTGAACAACTACTTGGCGCGCCCCTGCCCCCAACCGCAATGATGAAGTTAGTCACTGGGAACAATATAGCTCAATGGTATGTCGAAAGTGGGCGCCGTGCCGCACAAAGTGTGCATGAGACCATCGAAAAAAGTCATTTCAGAATGAAAGATATGCAATCTGTTCTTGATTTCGGCTGTGGTTGCGGCAGAGTCATCCGCCATTGGAAATCTATTGCAAAAACAACAAAATTATATGGTGTTGACTATAATCGTGAATTGGTATACTGGGCCCGTAAAACCGTGCCATTTGCTCAAATTGAACTCAATGATCTTAATCCGCCACTGAACTATCCTGATAATACGTTTAATCTCATTTATGCACTCTCGACTTTTACGCATTGGACTGTTGATCTCCAGAAAAATTGGATGCAAGAATTCACGCGTATTCTTAAACCAAACGGCCTTCTATTGCTCACAACGCACGGCGATTATTATCTCAATGAGCTTTCCCCAGAAGAACAAGACCTGTATCGTAAGGGTGATCCCGTGGTTCGGTACGCCGATCATGAAGGCGAAAATTTATGCGGTGCTTTTCATCCTTACAAATACGTCTCGTCAGAGTTGCGGCAGTCTCTGCAAATCGAGCAATTCTATCCTCGCAGCGCATTAGGTAATCCCTGGCAGGACATTTACTTGCTTCGCAAAGTAGTATAAGCATTTGTTCACATGCAATATTGACTCGAAGCTGCAATGACAAAAAACGCTCTCCCGCTGCTATAATGATGCCGTTTCTGACCCGCTGCGTCTGCCTCTAACAGCGAAGGAGCCAATCTTCTATGACCAATCTACGTCCACGCAGCCTTGTACCCATGTTTATTCTCACACTATTTGTTGCCGCAGGAGTTTTTTCGCCGCTCAGTAGCGCTGCCCCAAGTACTGCCGCGCTCCCGACCATTCACGCCGGCTTTCCAGTATCGCTCAATGGTGCCGTAGTGCGTTTTGGTTCGGTGGCGCTCGGGAAAGTCAACAGTGATAACATCGACGATATTGCTGTTGGCGCAAGCGATGGTAAAGTGCACGCCTACACCGGCAATGGCAGCAAGCTGTGGGACTACGACACTGGCAATATGGCAATCGAAAGCAAGCCCGCGATTGCCGATATTGATGGCGATGGCAAAAATGAAGTCATTGTCAGCGCGGGCAGCACATTTACAGCAGCAAACAGCGGCGCAGGGGTCTATATTCTGCGGAACAATGGAACACTGCGCTGTGCGTTTACCGACACTGGCGATTTTGATAGCAACGGTGTACACGACGGCGTATATTCCTCGCCAGCAGTAGCCGATCTGGACGACGATGGCCAGAGCGAAATTGTGTTCGGCGGTTTCGATGCGCAGGTGCGCATTATGGACAATAACTGCAATATTCTTGCGGGGCGCTTTGTCCGCGACACAATCTGGTCATCGCCCGCGATTGCCGACATGAACGGCGACGGCAAGCCCGAGATCATTATCGGCGTCGATTCCCACCTTGAGCCAGGCTTTGGCACCCTTGATGGCGGTATCCTGCATGTCTACGACAGCACATTGCACGACATTGCGGGCTTCCCCAAGCAGATCAATGAGGTGATCTATTCGTCTCCGGCGATTGGCGATATCAATGGAGACGGATCGCCGGATATTGTGGTAGGCACAGGGCGCTGCTTCAATAACCTGCCCAATTGCGCCTCGGGCGGGCGCGTGTATCCAAACGTTGGCGAGTATATCAACGCCTGGGATGCGCAGGGCAACGCGTTGCCGGGCTGGCCGCGCGCAATTCCTGGGCAGTTTGCTTTCAGCTCGCCTGCACTAGCAAATATGGACACCGATGCCGCGCTTGAAGTCGTGATCAATACAGCGGAAGTAAAAGATGGCCTGAACACGCCGCCCGACGGCTGGATGCATGTGTTCAACGGTAATGGCAGTGAAGTTTCTGGCTGGCCAAAGAAACCTTTCATTCCGGCTGGCGCAACAGGCACCGTAAGCTGGAGCACCAATGCCTCGCCGATTGTTGCCGATGTAACTGGCGATGGCAGCCCCGAGGTATTTCTGCCCTGCAACTTCGATATTGTGGCGTGGAACAAGAACGGTGGCCAGCTCACACGCACTACTATTCCACCGCAGGCCGGGCAATGGGCGCTCAATACTGATTTCTCAGTCAATGGATCTCCAGCGGTTGGGGATATTGATGGTGACGGCAAGCTTGAACTCGTCGCAGCCGGCGGGCGTGGGAACCAGACCACTGGCGGTTTGTTCGCGTGGGATTTCGACGGTGCTGCGACGAGCAAGGCGCTGCCCTGGCCGAGTTTCCGGCGCAGCCCAGACAATAACGCACTCCTGCTTTCTCCTGGCCTGCAAACCAGCAGCGATGTCACGCTGATCGTAAAGGCCGGCGATAGCCGCACAACAACGGTGGCAGTGAAAGATATAGCGAATGGAGCAATTGCCTGGACGGCAAGCGATGATCAAAGCTGGCTGTCGGTAAACCCAACAAACGACACCACCCCGGGCACTATCAGCATCACCGCCGACTCGAGCGGCAAGAGTAATGGCAGCTATAGTGGTACGGTCACGCTCAACTCGTCAGTCAACACCGTGACAATCAATGTCACTCTGGTCGTCGCCGATAATGTATACGATGTATTCAACCCGGTGGCGCGGCGCGGCTAGACGGTTTGCAGCAATGTCGAAAGAAGCCGGGCGTGGCAGTGCCACTCCCGGCTTTTGTTATGCGCCTGCATCTGAGCTTCTGAATACTGCTATAATGCCCAGCCATACGCAGTAGAGCGAGGAAGCTGAATGGCAATTATCTGGATTGAACCAAAACAAAGAACCGTTTTTGAGGCACTTGAAGCAATTGAGCAGGCCGTCGATCACCAGCAGCAAATTTCCCGCCTCGACGAGCGCTTCATGGCAGATCCTTACCTGGCAGAGAATGTTGGGCAGGCACACGCAAACTGGGCGCTGGATGCGGGGCGAGTGGTGGAAGGCAGCGGGCGGCTCGGGCGCGCCTTCACACTTGGGCAGCGCGCCGTACGCAAGCTGACATGGTGGTACAACCTACCGCAGTTCCAGCAGGTGCAAGAGTTCCATGGCGCGGCGGTGCGCAGCATCGACGCAATGATCACGCACTTGTATCACCTGACGAACCGCGTGCAGGCGCTTGAATCCATGCATAGCGAGCAGCGCATGCGCTCAGTTGAAAGCCAGCTTAAAGCCATGCGCGACGAGCAGCTAGCGCTGCGCCAGCGCATTGCCGAGCTTGAGGCGCAACTAAAGCACGAGGCATAATAGCTTCTTTTATGGCTCCTCATCGCTGGCTTCCGAGCGCACATACAGGATCTTGAGCAGGGCGGCATTAAACTGGCGCTGCTGCGCCAGCAACGGCGCAAGCGCACGCCACGCCAGCCGCTGCGCCAGCCCGCGCAGGCCCTTCCCTGCTGGCGCTTCGAGCTGCCAGCTCGCTTCCAGATGCCGAATGAGATCGCGTTCTTGCTCACGCATAACCGTTTTCCCAGGCTTGCGATATATAGCAGGCAGTAGCGGCGCGGTGCGCTTGCCGGCGTGTGGCTGCTGGCAAAACTGCACCAACGGCCCCAACGCCCGCTCCCACGCAAACTCTTGCGCCAGCGTGCGAGCACGCGCCCCGCACGCCGCCAGCTCATCTGGCTTGTTCAGCAAGGCAATCAGCGCGGCGGCGGTGGCGGCGCTGTTGTGCCGCAGCAGCTCTAGGGTGCGCGCGCGCTCCGCGCCGGCGTAACGCGCCGCCTGCTCAGCATTCATGCTGTGGATGTCGTCCATCGTCAGGGGCGGCAGCGGCTGCCCGGCTGCGGCTTGCAGAATCCACTCGCCGACATTCTGGTAGACCTCTGCCATGTGGCTGGCGATCTGGCTGGCGCTGCGCTGCTCGCCCGCTGGAGTGGTGCCCCAGGCCTTGTCGCTCAGCCCCTCCACCGCGAGCACGAAACGGTTAGCTGCCCCCTCAAACGCTGCGGCGAGGGCTTCGGTGCGCTGTGTCATAGCTTCCTTCTGCCTTCTACGTGCACTAGCACAAATATTCTGTCTGTGATACTATACCGGCGTTCGTCAAGCCGATCTATGGCATAATAGCCTCGCAATATGTCTGATCGTCTCAAGAATGGAGCAGCGCATGGACGTGCTGACCGAGGTTCTGGATGCGCTTGAGCTGCGGGGCTGCATCGCTGCGCGGCGCGCGCTGCTTGCGCCCTGGCGCTACAACTTTGCCGCCAGCGAGGATATGATCTTTCACCTGCTCAGCTCGGGCGGCGGCTACCTGACGCTGGAAGGCGAGCCAGCGCCGCGCCGCATCGAGGGTGGCGGTGTGCTGCTGTTTCCGTTTGGGCACGCGCATTCGATCTGCGATGCGCCCACTTCACCGCTGAATCAGGTCTTGCAGGTGACCTATTCGGCGCAGCGTGAGTACCGGTTCGTGCCAGGTGCCGGCGAAGAATCGGAGATGACGGTGCTGTGCGGCGCGTTTCGCCTGGAGCATCCCCGAGCCTTTCCGCTGCTGCACAGCCTGCCAAACGTGATCCATATTCCCGCGCAGCAAGGCCAGATCGCGCCGGGTTTTCGCGAGATTGTGGATCTGATCGCGCGCGAGGCGGCCGCGCCCCGGCTCGGAAGCGAGGTGATGCTCAGGCGCCTGACCGAGCTGCTGTTTATTCAAATCATCAGGATCTGGGTTCAGCAGCAAACTGGCGCTACCGGGGGATGGCTGGCGGCGCTGCACGATCAGCCGATTAGCACGGCGCTGGCCTTGCTGCACGGCTCGCCCGAGCGCGCCTGGAAGGTTGAGGAGCTGGCAGCGGCAGTGGCGCTTTCGCGCCCGGTGTTTTCGGCGCGCTTCACCCGCCTGGTGGGCGAGCCGCCGATCAAATACCTGACTCGCTGGCGCATGTACAAGGCGACGCGCTTGCTGAAAAACAATGTCGAGGTGGAAAAGATCGCCGAGGCGCTGGGCTACGAGTCGGAGGTGGCGTTTCGCAAGGCGTTCAAGCGCGAGGTTGGCATGCCGCCGGCCAGGTATCGCAA
>LJCR01000459.1 GCA_001399705.1 Kouleothrix aurantiaca | reverse complement strand
AATCAGCCCGTCGTGAATCAGGCCGTTCGAGGCCAGAGTTGTTTTACTCCACAGCGACCACGCGCCACCCTCGGCGTCGGTCAGGCGGCCGCCGGCCTCGCGCACAATCAGCGCTGCCGCGCCCGTGTCCCACGGTTTCAGCCCGATCTCCCAGTGCGCGTCGAGCCGGCCCATCGCCACATAGCAAAGGTCGAGCGCGGCAGCCCCGGCGCGGCGCACGCCCTGGCAGCGCGCCTGCACGCGCGCAAAATCGGCCAGGTTGTTGTCGTCGCGCGTGCCGAAATCGTAGGGGAAGCCGGTGGATGCCAGCGCGCCCGCCAGCGTCGCCACCCGCGACACGCGAATCGGCTGCTCGTTGCACGTCGCGCCCGCGCCTGCCTCGGCGGCGAACATCTCGTCGCGCAGCGGGTCGTAGATCACGCCCAGGCGCGGCTGCTCGTCTTCCCACAGCGCAATCGACACCGCAAAGTAGGGGAAGCCGTGCGCATAGTTATTCGTGCCGTCCACCGGGTCAATCAGCCATGTGGGCCGGTCGATGCCCATCGCACCGCCGCTTTCTTCGGCCAGAATTGCGTGGCCGGGAAAATGCTGGTGGATCGCCTGGACAATCAGCGCCTCGCTGGCGTGGTCGACATCGGTCACCAGCTCGTAGGGGCTTTTCAGGTCGATGCTACGCTCCTGGCGCAGCCCGTCGCGGAGCAGAGCGCCAGCGCGGCGCGCAATATCGATCGCAATTTCTCGCATGGCTGTCGCTTGGGCGCGATGCCGGGAACTGCGGCCGCGCGCGCAACGTCCTTCCTGTGTACAATGCACACTGGCGGGACACAGCGCCCGCACCAGACATTTAGGAACAATAGCCGGACGCGCGCTATTGTAACAGGGAGTTTCCGATGCGTAAAATATTCTTGCCGCTATTGTTGGGCGCATTTGCGCTGGCCGCGTGCGGCACGCCCGCCACGGGTGGCACGGCCAGCACAGCGCCTGCAAGCACCCAGCCCACCGCCAATACGCCGCCCACGGCCGCGCCCGAGCCTACCGGCGCGCCAACCGATGCGCCCACGGCCGCGCCAACCGATGCCCCAACCATCCCGCCCGCGCCAACCCACACGCCCGCGCCCAGCGCCGCGCCGGGCGGCCCGAAGCCGGGTGTTGGCGCTGGCGGCACATCGGTGCGCCCGCCCGACGCGCTGATCAAGGCCGCACAGCAGCAGCTCGCCGCCTTTCTCAAACGCCCGGTGAGCGAAGTCGTTTTGCAGAGCGCCAACAAGCAGGAATGGGGCGACGGCTCGCTGGGCTGCCCGGTCGAGGGTATGCTCTACCCGCAGGTCGTCACGGAGGGCTTTCTGCTGATCTTCACCACCGATAATCAAACGCAGCAGTACGAGGTACACACGGGCCTGACGCCCGCGCAAATGCTGCTGTGCGCAAACGGCAAGGCCACCACCATCTCGGCTGCGGGCAGCGCCGAGCCGGGCGCGGCCAACCCGCCCGCGCTCGACGCGCCGGGCCAGGCCATGCTGGCGCTGGCGCGCGCCACGCTGGCAAAGGATCTTGGCCTGCAGGAGACAGCGGTTCAGGTGCTGAGTGGCGAGCCGGTGGAGTGGAACGACAGCTCGCTCGGCTGCCCGACGCCCGATCAGATGGCGCTGCAGGTCATTACACCGGGCTACCGCTTTGTGCTCCAGTCGGGCGGGCAGAGCTACGAGCTGCACACCGACGCGGGCAAGCGCGTGGTGCGCTGCGACGCGCTGAAGTAAAACATCAGGCCACAGAGAACACAGAACGCACTACGGACTACGCACTATACTGCCAAGTGCGTAGTCCGTAGTGCGTAAGCCTATATGATATCGGGTGGTGCGCAGCCGCCCGTTGCTATTTCTTGGGGCGCTTGCGGAAGAACTCGAGCCATTCTTCGACCTCGGCCTCGCTCAGGGGCTTTTCGCGCTTTTCGTCGAGGGACGGGGCGGCCTTGCGCTGCGAGCCAGCCTGAAGCTGCTGGGCAAACTCGCGCGAGCCAATCACGCGCACGCCCCGGTCGTTTGCCTCGCGAATGATCGCACGGTCGGAAGTGACCAGCGTCCAGTCGCGCGGGCGCTTTAATGCGCGCAGCCGCTTGATCAGCTCGGCGTCGGCGTCCTGCGGCGAGCGCGCAAAATGGCATGTAATGCCGTAGCCATTCAGCTGCTGCGGGTGCCCGTACACCCCCCGGTCGAACACCACCACCACCTGCCGCCCGCGCTTGGCGGTGCTATAGCGCCGCAGCAGCATCACCAGCTGCGCCTCGTCGTCGGCGTCGGCCAGGCTCAGGCCCGGCACCTGCCCAATCAAATTATGTCCATCCACCAGCAGCGGCATGTTCGCATCCTCGGCGCAGCTGCGCCCGCCCGGCATTATACCGTATTCGCCTGCGCGTTACCTTTTACCCTACGCAAAGCCGCATTGAAACAGATGCAAACTTTTGCGCTTTCAGCGCAGGGGATAGGGAATAGAAATTGGCGATTTTTGTGCTACTAAGCACGAAAACGCCAAGTGTCAAGAGCGTTCTGCAGCCCTGGGTGACTTGGCATCCTGGTGGTGAACGCTGCTGGCACTCGATTTTGAAATGTATTGCTTGTAAAACGTTTGCTCAGGCTATTGACAATCGCCCTCGCGCTTGCTATACTCCAACTAAATTATTCATTTAAGTGAGTAATTTAAATAATTGCATTAGACGAGAAACCAATGCCAGCGACACTCACCGCCGACCTGATACGCCGCAGCCCCGAGGCCAAGCTTAGCCTCGGCATCGAACCCGCGCCAAATATCCTGACCAGTATGCAGTTCATCAACTCGGTCGAGGCGCTTTCGGGCCTGGGCGAGTGGGTCACGCGCACGGCTGCGCAGCTCTCGCCCGCGCAGCTGCACCGCAACCGGCTGGTGTTCGATGGCATCTACTACGCGGTGCAGCCGGTGCAGCGCTGGCCGAGCTTCACGACCTATCTCGATAATCTGGGAAGCATTGCTCCCGCCATTCTGCGCGACCGGCTGCTGGCCCAGATCGCCTGCCCGCTCACGCCCAGCAACCCCGAGCGGCGCGTGCTGATCTCGCATGCCGACCTGCTCTCAAGCGCAGATGCCTACCTGAATTTCGTGCGGGCGCATTTCGAAACCATCGACGAAATGATTGAGCGTGAAGCGCATGCGCTGCTGTGCGACCCGCCTGCATTGCAGCGCGTTGCGACCGGCCATATCCGCGAGCTGTGGGACAGCAGCATGGCTGCCGAGTGGGAGCGCGTGCTGCCGATGCTGCACGAGTCGGCCGCGGCCTTTGAGCGGCTCGACCGGGCGGGCCAGAGCAGCGCCGAGGTGGTGCGGCTGGTCACCGGGCAGGAGCCCGACGAAAAGTGGGAGCGGCTGGTGGCCGAAGCGCAGCAGATTGTGTTCGTGCCGTCGGCGCATATTGGCCCCTACCTGCGCAAATGCCTGGCGCGCCCGGTGATGTGGCTGGTGTTTGGCGCACGCCTGCCCGAAGGCGCGCCCGCCAGCGGCTCGGCACTCAGCCGCTCCGACCTGCTGGTGCGCCTGGGCGCGCTCACCGACGACACGCGCCTGCGCGTGCTGGCGCTGCTGGCCCAGCACGACGAGCTGTGCGCGCAGGACATTATGACCATGCTGGATCTGACGCAGTCGGCCACGTCGCGCCACCTGCGCCAGCTCAGCGCCACCGGCTACATC
>LJCR01000458.1 GCA_001399705.1 Kouleothrix aurantiaca | reverse complement strand
GGCATGAAGCGCGCGGCGCTCTTCGTAATGGCGTGGATCATGCCCATAATCAGCGCGGCCGAGATCCCCTTGCCCGACACGTCGCCCAGAATGGCGATCAGCGGGCGATCGGGCTGAACGACAAAATCGTAGAAGTCGCCGCCGACCTCGCGCGCCGGCCGCGACGAGGCATAGACATCGAGCGTGGGGAGGGTGGGGCGGTGCTGGGGCAACATTTGCAGCTGCACCTTGCGCGCCACTTCCATTTCGGCCTGCAGGCGCGCCTGGCCCAGCAGCTCCTGGTGCAGCAGCGCCTGCTCGATCTGCGAGCGGGCGTGCTCGGCCATGGCGCGGGCAAGCTTGAGCTCGGGCGCGGAGAACGACGAGCTTTTGCTGATCAACCCGAGCACGCCGCGCACTTCGTCGCGAATGATGAGCGGCAGCATACATACATTCAGCAGCACGCCTTCGAGCGCGCATTCATAGTAGCTGTTGATCACAAGCTCCTGGCCATCGCTCAGCACCTGAACAAGCCGCTGCTCCAGCAATGTATCCTCAACGATCATCTGCGGGTAGTAGGCTTTCAGGCTATCCATCTGCAGCACGGCGCCTTCAACCCGCGCCAGGCGCGCTGTTTCGCTCGCAAAGAGCTGCAGTGTTTCTTCCATGCCAATCTGGCCACGCATGGCGCGCGTCAGGTCGTAGAAGGCCAGCAGCTGATCCTGCACTTCGAGCATCTCGCTCGTCATCTGCTGAAGCTCGCTCTCGCGGGCGAGCAGCTGCGCCAGGAGCTGCGCATCGGCTGCCAGCCGGCGTTGGGCTGCGGAGCTTTCCACGCCGCTGACACCCAACTCGCCCAGCGTCTCGCGGCCCCGGCGAATCGGCGCCGCCATACCCGGAAGCTCGATATTGCCCCAGGACATCTGAATTTGCCCGGCGTGCATAAGGTAGAAGCCCTGCGCGCCGGCCGCGAGCCAGGCATCGGCCAGTGCCGCCAGGTGTGGGGTATAGGATTTGAAAACGTCAAGCATAGACTGTTCCCGTTCCACCATCATGCAGCCACGCATGGCCTAGTTGAATGCGGCAATCGCTTCTTGTTCGGTAGGAAAAATTTTGAAGGCCTTGTCGAGTTTGGTCAGCTCGAAAATAATGCGCACGGGCGGCTGCATGGCACACAGGTGCACGTCGCCGCCCTGCTGGCGGCAGCGCTTCAGGCCGCGCACCAGCATCGCCAGCGCCGACGAGTCGATAAAAGTGACGCCTGCGAGATTGATCACAACATGGGTTCGATCGACTGTGCTGTCCTGCCAGTTTTTGAGCTCGGGGGCCATATGCGCGTCGAAACGGCCGCGCAGGTTGAGAATGTCGATCGCGCCGTGCGATTGAGTATTGATCGTCATTGGATTCTCCTGTCGTTGGTTATTGGTTTCGGGAATGCGATGGGATGGGGCGCAGCGCCTCATTCGAATTTGCCTCGGCAAGCGGGCGAGCTGCCCGGCCGCGCGGCGCAACGCCCGGCTTTTGCAAGAGCGTTTGCGCGTGGAGCAAATACCAGTCGACGACATCGGAAATGGGCAGGCCGCACGCGGCCAGGTAGTTGCGCATGCCCAGCTCCTGGCGGTGCGCCGGGTCGGCCAGCACACGGTTGATCGCGGCGGCCAGGCTCGCAGCGTCGCCGGGCTCGAAGAACTCGCCCACGTAGCCTTCTTCAGCAATGATTTCGGCCAGATCGCCGATATTGGGCATCACCACGGCGCGGCCATAGTTGCCGGCCTGGTGCAGCACGCCCGAGCTGCCGGTGGTGCTGTCGTAGGGGAAGGCCACCACGCTGGAGTCGTAGAAGAGCTGCGGCACTTCCTGCTCGGAGACATAGCCGGTGAAGCGCAGGCCAGGCAGCTCGGGGTTGGCATCGCGCACGCCTTCAAGGTAGCCGGGCGCGTTCGGGCTGTCGGTGCCGGCGATCACCAGCTCCAGGCCGGGGTAGCGCGCTTGCAGCAGCTTGAACGCCTCGATCAGAATTTCGACCTTTTTATACGTGCCGAACTTGCCAAAGGTCATGATCTGCAGCGGGCCATCGCTCACGAATGTTGGCGGCGGCGGGGCCTGCTCGAAGGTGCCGTGCGGCGCGAGCAGAACGTTCTTGGCGTGGTAGGTCGATTCGAGAATTTCGACATACTTCGGGATCGTCAACGCAACGAGGTTGGCGCGCAGCAGCATGCGGGTAATCGCCGCGCCAGCCAGGCGGATGATGCGCTCGCTGAGCGGGTTGGCGCTGTAGCCGGCCTGCTTGAGATCCACCGTTTCCATAATATTGTGCAGCAGCACAATGCAGGGAAAACCAGCCGCCCGCACCATTGCCGGCGCCAGCAGGCCCAGCGACGCCGAAACTTTGCCACTGCCAAAGGTGGCGAACTGGATGTTGAACAGCACCACGTCGGGCTGCTCGGCGCGCACTGCCTGCATGATGCGCCAGGCGTTGCTCAGCCCGCCAAAGCGCCAGCAGGCGATCCGCCGCAGCGGCGCCAGGCCGGGGCTGGTATCCACAATCGTCGCCGACGGCATGTCGGGCAGCTCGTCGCCGAGCACAATTACCTCGCGCACATCGGGCTTCTGGCGCAGGAATTTGACGAAGTGATGCGCGTACTCGTTGAGCGTGCCGGTGCTGGGGGCGTAGGTTGAAACAAAAGCAACTCGCATGATTGGCCTCGTTGTGCTAATGGGTTGATGTCAGGAGTCGCGTGGTGGCTGCGCCTATACGTACACGCCGCGCAGGTCGTTCCACTTGATCTTCAGCAGGTCGCGCATGAAGCGGCGCGCTTCTTTCAGCGCATCGACTTTCGAGCCAGGCGCGTCGATCCAGGCCACTGGCACCTCGGCCACCTGGTAGCCAAACTTCGCGGCCAGGTACAGTATCTCCAGGTCGAACGAGAAGCCCGCGATGGTCTGCGAGCTGTACAGGCGCTGGGCGGCCGTGCGCGAGAAGAGCTTGAAGCCGCACTGCGTATCGCGCACGCCGATGCGGAATACGTGCTTGACGATCCAGCGCAGGCCGTTGCTCATCAGCTGGCGCAGGGCCGAGCGGTGCGCTTCTTCCGCGCCGTTCGCCGCACGCGAGCCTACGGCAATGTCGTAGTTTTCGTGCGCAACTTTCGCCAGCAGCTTGCCCAGCTCCTCGATCGGCGTGGAGTTGTCGGCGTCGTCGAACAGGATGTACTGGCCGCGCGCCGCGAGCATGCCGCGCCGCACTGCGCTGCCCTTGCCGCCATTGCACTCGGCGCGCAGCACCCGCAGGTTCGCAAAGCCCAGCTCCTCAACCAGCTCAACCGTCTCGTCCTTCGAGCCGTCGTCGGCAATGATCAGCTCCCACTCAAACCCCAGGTCGGAAACATGGGCGGCAATCGCGCCAATCGTAGGAACGATGCGCACCGCTTCGTTATAGGCAGGAATAACAATCGAGAGCAGCGGCGTGTCGCTTACTGGCGTAGTTTTCCACTGCATGTAGCTGTCGTATAGTTCCACATCGCTATCAGTCATAGTTGTGTGCTCCTCAGCCTCAAAAGTAAGTAGCCGGGCCATTGCCGAACTGCTTTTAGGATAGCAAGTAGTTGATTTTCCGTATAGAAGGCATGATGACGCCCAGATTACTGGACATATGCGGAACAGTATCAGCAGTGTTGCCGTTTGATCGCGGGCAGGACAACCGACCACCGACGAATGACGACCGACGACCGACGAACG
>LJCR01000457.1 GCA_001399705.1 Kouleothrix aurantiaca | reverse complement strand
GCTGCAAACCGTCACTGGCGTGGGCGGGCGGCTGTACGCTGTGCACTCGCGCGCGGCATCGCATCGCGTGCAGGTATTTAACACGCAGGGCAAGCCGTTACGCGAAATCGCGCTTCCAGCGCTGGGCGCGGTGAACAGCAATACGGGCGAAGGCGTGGTGAGCGGTATCGGCGGCGGCTGGGCGGGCGACGACGTGTGGCTGAACTTCCAGTCGTTTGTGCAGGCGTCCTCGCTCTACCGCTACGACTACGCTGCCGACCGGCTTGCGCCCTATTTCGTGCCGGATGTCGGTCTCGACCCGGCAGAATACACGACGCAGCAGGTCTGGTATGAATCGCGCGACGGCACGCCGGTGTCGATGTTCCTGGTGCACCATAAAGATGTCACGCCCAACGGCGAGCTGCCCGTGCGCCTGAGCGGCTATGGCGGCTTCAACATCTCAGTCGAGCCGCGCTTCACCGCCGTGCAGGCAGCGTGGCTGCGCATGGGCGGCGTGCTGGCCTTCCCGAACATTCGCGGCGGCGGCGAGTATGGCCGCAGCTGGCACGCCGCCGCCACCAAAACACAGCGGCAGAACGCCTTCGACGATTTCGTTGCTGCGGCGCGCTGGCTGGTTGCGGCAGGCTACACTACCCCCGCACGGCTGGCCGCGCGCGGCAACAGCAATGGCGGCCTGCTGGTTGCCGTCGCCGCGCTGCAAGCACCCGACGCCTTTGGCGCAGTGCTCAGCCGCGCGGGAATGTTCGACATGCTGCGTTTTCATCTGTTTGGCAACCAGAGCGGCGCGGTGGTCGAGTTCGGCTCGCCCGACGACCCGGACGAGGCCGCCTATCTGGCGGGCTACTCGCCCTACCACAACGTCCGCGCCGGGCGCGCCTACCCCACGATGCTGTTTGTGTCGGCGCTGAACGACCGCATCGCGCCGGCCTACGACCCGCTCAAGATGGTTGCGCGCTTGCAGGCCGAAGCCACTGACGGCGGGCCGTTTCTGCTCTTGCCGCTGCGCGACTCGGGGCACGGCGGCGGCACCACGCTGAGCGCGCTGATCGAGCAGGACACCGACGAGCTGTGTTTCTACTGCTGGGCGCTTGGCATCGCGCCCCATATTTAGCCACGGAGGGCACAGAGAACACGGAGGCAGTTAGCCTCTTCCTCCGTGCACTCTGTGGCTGTTCTAGCAGCTTGCACTTTCGCGTTTCTGCGCGATAATACGCACTCACATCCGCCCGCTGCAAACCCCACACTGCCACAGTCGCCGCAACCGCTATTCACCAATTCTGTACGGAGGCAATCCCTATGAGCGCTCCCGCATCCACGATTCCCATGCGCGCCGTGCCCGGCTACTACTCAAGCACCCAGGGCATCCAGATCGCCATCCAGACCGACGCGCACGCCAGCGACGAAGACCTGCAGTTCTTCCAGCAGCTTGGCGTCGAGTGGGCCATGGTTGGCATCAACCAGGCCGAGCTGCACACGCTTGAGTTCTACCAGAGCCTGGTCAGGCGGTTTGCCGATTTTGGGCTGAAAATCTACCGTATCGCCAACCCGTTCGTCCACAACGTGCCTGCAATCACGCTCAACCTGCCCGGCCGCGACGAGAAGGTCGAAGAGATGAAGCGCTTCATCCGCAACCTGGGCGCGGCGGGGATTTACTACAACACCTACGCCCACATGGGCAACGGCATCTGGTCGTCGGAGCCGACCACCGGGCGCGGCGGCATGAAGGCGCGCCGGCTCGATCTGCAGGACGCGATCGGCCACTGGCACGGCGAGCGCTTTACCGGCGACATGACGCATGGTCGCACCTTCAGCGAAGACGAGCTGTGGGAGAACTACGCGCACCTGGTGCATGAGATCGCGCCGGTAGCGGAGGACGCTGGCGTGCGCATTGGCATCCACCCCGACGACCCGCCTGTTTACGCGCTGGGTGGCATTCCGCGCTGCATGTTCGGCAATTTCGCGGGCTACAAGAAGGCCATGGAGATAGCCAGCAGTCCGAACATTGGCGTGTGCCTGTGCGTGGGCTGCTGGCTGGAAGGCGGCGAAGTCGGCATGGGCGTGGGCGTGGTCGATGCGATCAGGCACTTCGCGGCGCAAAACCAGCTGTTCAAAGTGCACTTCCGCAACGTCTCGAACCCCATGCCCGAGCCGTGGGTCGAAACCCTGATCGACAATGGCTACCAGAACATGTACGAGGTGATGAAGGCGCTGCGCACGGTCAACTTCGACGGCTGCGTGATCCCCGACCACATCCCGGCGATGATCGGCGGGCCGCGCGTTGGCACGGCCTACTCAATCGCCTACATGCGCGCGCTGATCCAGGCGGTCAATAGCGAAGCAGAAATGGCATAAACAGTATTCAGAAGCGAGGAGTCAGTATTCAGCGTGTTCCTGGCTTTCTGAACTACGCACGACGCAGTATGTTTTTAGCAGCATAGTGCGTCGTTATTTCGCTCAAATCTGTGTAATCTGCGCAATCTGTGGATGATGTTATTTCCCAGCTTGTTCTTGCGGCTTTTCCTCGGCGCGGCGCTGCGACACAGCAATAAACGTCACCGCGTCCCAGGCGTTATGGATGCCATCGAACAGAAGCACCAGCATCGCCCCCGCCGTCGTAAAAAGCGCCGTCTCGGGGGCGCCTTGCAGCATTGTTCCCGCTACTATCAGCGTGGCATAGGCCAGCGGCGGCAGCGTGAAATGGCAGATCCAGTCTTCCAGCACCGGCTTGTAGGCGCTCTGGCGGCGCGCCGCCCGCACCAGCACCGCGCCATACACAACGCCGAACGCGCCAAGCACGCCCAGCAGCACCGCTATTGGCGTCAGCGACGACCACGGCGCGCACAGCACCGTGGCGATCAGCAGCACCGAGCAGAAATGCACGATGGTTGGCGTGCCAAACGCGCGCGTGGTTTCGTTGGTGCCGCGATTCATCTCGGCCCCAAGCACAATCACCACAAACTGCAGACCAATCAGCACCGCCGCCGCCGTTGGCATCTCTGGCAGCCGCACCCCCAGCGCCGCCAGCCTGCGCGCCCTGCGCAGCCTGGCAGCCCTGGTGCCAGCCGCAGCCACCGTCATGGTTGGCGATGCTACCGGCATCGACAGCGCCGCCGCCGCCCTGTTGCCCCAGGCGCGCATCTTCCAGGTTGGCGCGCATGGCAGCCCGCGCGCCCCCTATCGCGCGCAGCTGGTCGCGCGCTCGGTCGCCTGCGTGCAGGCCTGCGCCCGCGCCGGTGGCGTCTGGTGCGCTTTTCCTGGTCGCCCCGCCCCCGCCGCGCTGGTGCCGTCGCGCAGCTCGGCCAAGTGTTTTGGCCACGGCAGCGGCACCTGGTCGTCGCTGGCGCTGGCGCTCAGCCTCGCGCCGCTGATGCTGTCGCGCAGCATGGCGCCGGTGGTGGCCGAAATGCGGCCCGCCATTGTGATGGCGGTGCTGATCGCGCTGGCGGCGATTGTGTTCATTGGCGATTTCAACTTCGCCACCCGGCCACTTGGGATCGTCTACATTGGCGGCTGCCTGGCGGCGATCGCCGGGGCGGCCGCGCTGCTGGCCTTTGATCGCGCGCACCGCCTGCAGGCCCAGCCGCAGGCCAGCCGGGGCGCATAGCGCCGTCGCTGAAACCCGGGAACACGTCATCCATCGATGTTCCATGAAAGGAGCAAACTCTTGAAATTCCGCATTGTACTCGCAAGCGCGCTATTCGCACTCGTGCTTGCGAGTAC
>LJCR01000455.1 GCA_001399705.1 Kouleothrix aurantiaca | reverse complement strand
CCATCGACGAGATGAAACGCAAGGCAGTGGAAGTTGCCGACATTCGCCACCAGCAGGTCGGGCTGCTCGGCCACGCGCGGGTCGTCGAGCGCGCCCAGCACCGCCGCTGGCGCGGTATCCATCAGCACCGCACTCAGCCCGGCTGGGATAGAATCGGCCACGGCGCGCAGGCGCGTCATGGATTCGGGCACGTCGGCGCGCGGGAAGCCCAGCGCCAGCAGGCCGCGCCCGGTCGAGAAGCGCTCGGCCAGGTAGTCGAAGCGGAACACGCGGTCGCTGATGTCGGGCGGGGCGTTGCCGTGGTCGAACACCGCGACGGCGATGCCGTCGTAGTCGGGAGCGACGCCAAACGCCGCCAGCGCGGTGTTGATCGCGTTCAGGTCGAGGTCGGCCATGCGAATGCGGCGCACCTCGCCGCCCAGCGCGGCCAGCTCATCATCCGACAGCAGACGCACGCCCATTTCGCGGGCAACCCACTCCAGGTCGTCGTTGAAGGTCGCGGCCGCGCCAGCGGTGGCATACACCGGCAGCCCGGCGCGCAGGTGGTCTTCGACCGCCCAGTGGCACGGCCCGCCACCCATGATCACGCCATCGAGCGCGATTGGGGCGCGCTCGGCAGTGGCGGCGCGCACGGCCCGCGCAACAATCTGCGTTGGCGCGGGCATCACCAGTTGCGCGCCATTTTCCACCGGGCCGTCGCTGTCGAACAAGAGAATATCCTGCGTGCCGGTGCCAATATCAATCGTCAGAATGCGCATGGTTCCCCCTGTGCTGGCGGCGAAGCAAACTGTATTATACCTCTTTGGCCGCGCCGGGAACGCCGCTTGCTACCCAGGCGTCATTAGGTGTGGGCGCGCTGTGCGCCGTGAAAACGCCAAACTATTGAGGAAAAATAAGGACCGCAGCTATGCAGATGCTTCGTTATTTTCTGGCCGCCGTGGCGGTGCTGATGCTGGCCGCCTGTGGGGGCACGCCGAGCGCCAATGGGCCGCAGCCCGCTGGCACAACTGTTCCTGCGCCAACTGCGCCGGGCGCAACCGCCGCCCCGGCACCTGCGCCCACGGCCGGGGCTGGTGCGCCGCTGGTGGTCTACCACAAATCTGGCGGCATTATGGGCCTTGATGATACCCTCACAGTCAACGCCGATGGCACCTTCACGCTGAAAGATCGCGCAGGCGCGCAAAGCAGCGGGCAGGCCACGGCCGAGCAACTCGGCAAGCTCAACGACCTGCTGAACAGCATGGAATTTGCGGCCGCGTCACCAAACTACCCGGCCGCCGGCGCGGACATGTTTGTGTACAAGGTCGAGGCGCCCGCGCAGAACAAAACCGTCACTGCCATGGACGGCACCGACTACCCGCAGGTGCTGCACGACATCATCGATGTGCTGGAGTCCATGCGCGCGCAGGTGCAGTAGGCGAACGACGAACGACGAACGACGAAAAGAATATCTGCGTTGCAGTACGCACCACGCACGACGTTTTTTCTTTGTCGTGCGTGGTGCGTAGTGTTGTTGGCGAACTGGCATTTCTACCTTCGTGCCTTCGTGTCTTCGTGGTAAATTTCCTAATGCCGCAGTGCGTCACGTTGACGGCGGGCGCATGGCGCTGCTATAATCGGGCCACCCGACGGCGAATATCTGCCGGCGCGCCCGCGCTGGCTGCCACGAAAGGAACCCGACAATGGAGTACGAGCTTCCCGAAGACATCCAGATGTTGCGCCAGGCAGTGCGCGAGTTTGCCAACAAAGAAATTGCGCCAATCGCCCGCGAGATCGACGAAGAAGAGCGCGTGCCCTTTGACGTGCTGCGCAAGGCTGGCGACCTGGGCCTGCTCGGCGTGCCCTTCCCCGAGCAGTATGGCGGCGCCGACTCGGGCGTGATCGGCTACTGCGTGCTGATGGAAGAGATCCAGCGCAAGTGTGCATCTACCGCGACAAATCATTGGTGCGCACGCCCAGCTCTGCGCCATGTCGATGTTCCTGAGCGGCACCGACGCCCAGAAAGACCGCTACCTGCGCCAGCTCTGCGAGGGCAAGAAACTCGGCGCATGGGCGCTCACCGAGCCAAACGCCGGCTCGGATGCCGCGCACATTCGCACAACCGCCACGCACGAGGGCGACAGCTGGGTGCTGAACGGCTCGAAGATGTGGATCACCAATGGCTCGTTTGCGGATGTGCTGGTGGTATTTGCCGCCAACGACCGCAGCCTGGGCGCGCGCGGCGGCGTGACGGCGTTTATTGTCGAGAAGGATTTTCCCGGCTTCAAAGTCGGCAAAGTCGAGCCGAAGATGGGCCTGCGCGCCTCGCACACCGCCTCGCTCTTCTTCGAGGATTGCCGCGTGCCGCAGGAAAACGTGCTTGGGCAGGTCGGCGCGGGCTTTGCCACTGCCATGCAAACGCTCGACATCGGGCGCTGCGGGCTGGGCGCTTCCAGCCTGGGCGCGGCCAAAGAAGCCTATGAGCTGTCGGTGAAATACGCGATCGAGCGCCAGCAGTTTGGCCGCGCGATGGCTGATTTCCAGGCGATTCAATTCAAGCTGGCCGACATGGCGGTGAAAATTTACGCGATGGAGCAGATGGTCTACGACTGCGCGAAGAAGGTCGATCGCGGCGAAAACGCCACGCTTGAGTCGAGCATGGTCAAGCTGTTCTGCACCGAGGCGGCCTCGCAGATCATCGACGAGGCGATTCAGATCCACGGTGGCATGGGCTTCTCGCGCGAGCTGCCGCTGGAGCGCATGTACCGCGATGCCCGCGTGACGCGCATTTTCGAGGGCACCAACGAGATCCAGCGCCATGTGATCGCCAGCGAGCTGCTCAAGCGCGCCGGGCATAAGATCAAGCTGTATTAATCACGAAGACACGAAGGCACGAAGATCATAAGGTCTACAAATCCTTCGTGCCTTCGTGGTAAACGTCTCCACTCTACATGTTTGCAACGACGAAGGACGAACGGCACTGCGCGCGTTCGTCCTTCTTCTTTTTTACTCGGTCAACTGGTTCTAATGCATTGTCATGAAAACGATGCGAAATTTAGAGAAGAACTCTGGCATTGCACCCGCCAACCCCTATTCCCCATCCCCTAACCCCTGCGCTGAAAGCGCACTACGTCAGCACGGCAATTTCTTCGTAGCCAGCCTCGTTGATCGCCCCCATAATTGCCGCCAGGTCGGTGCGGCGGTCGTGCGCGACACGCACCGTTTTGCCCGCCAGATCGACAGTGACAAGCTGCACGCCGGGCAGGGCGTTCACCGCGTCGCTAATCGCGCGCACGCAGTGGTTGCACGAAATTTCGGGAACCAGGAGCTGTTCGGTTTCCATGGTTTTGTTTCCTTTTACTTGGCGCTCGGCATCACGGCGTCGCGGTAGGCGCCTAGCGTGCGCTCGGCAGTTTCGCGCCACGAGAAGCGCTGAGCCTGCCGCAGACCGCGCTCGCGCAGATCGGCGCGCAAATCCTGGTCGTTCAGCAGGCGCAGCATGGCCGCGCCAAGTGCGTCGGGGTCGTGCGGGTCAACCGTCAGGCCGGCGTCGCCCACGACTTCGGGCAGGCTGCTGGTGTTGGACGTAACGACCGGCGTGCCGCAGGCCATTGCCTCCAGCGGCGGCATGCCAAAGCCCTCGTAGAACGAAGGGAACGCGAACACCGTCGCGGCCGCGTACCACAGCGCCTGGTCGGCCGCGTCGATATAGCCAACGAAACGCACGCGCTCGCCCATATTC
>LJCR01000456.1 GCA_001399705.1 Kouleothrix aurantiaca | reverse complement strand
TCGCTGGGCCGGTGGGCAAGCCACCGAGCAGCAGCACTGCCTCGCCGGCGAAGTTCAGGGGCTCGCGCGAGGTGGCGAGCACCGCGATCTGCGGGGCGCGGCGCAGCCACTCGGGGAGGAAGGCCAGCTCGTCAAGCACGGCCTCGCAGTTGTCGAAGATCAGCAGGCGTGGAGTTTCGCGCGCCCACTCGGCGCGCACCAGCCGCACCTGGTCGTCAAGGCTCAGCCCCGCCATCCCCGCCAGGCGCAGCCCGCCTGGGCCACCGCATTGCGCAATTTCGCTGGGGATGTTCACCGCCTCGGCGCAGTTTACCCAGAACACGCCACCTAGGAAGTGCGGCCCATAGCGCCAAGCCGCTTCGATCGCCAGGCTGGTCTTGCCCACGCCGCCAATGCCGGTGCTAATTACATTCGCATCGCCCGCCGCCAGCGCCGCCGCCACCGCGCGCAGCTCGTCGTCGCGGCCGGTAAATACAGCGTTCGGCTGGTACGGCATGCGCGAGCCAGCGGGCAGCGTGCGCGCCACATCCGGCACGGCATCAACGGGCAGTTGGGCAAATGCTGCCTCAGCCGCCGTCTGGTCAACCGGCGGCAGCGGGGGCAGGTCGGGGTACTGCACCGTCACTGAGCCGTGCACATCACCAGCAACCGCAACACCAACGATGGCCGAATCGCCAATGTTCACGGTATGCTGGCGCGCAGCCGGCCCAGCAGCTTCCGGTTGCTTCGTTTCGTCAGAAGGATTGAGGGCGGCCATGCGTGGCTCCCAGGCCGCGCCGAGCGTAGAGGATTGCCAGCGTCGCGCTGGCAGTGCTACAATAGGCGCAGCATCACACGGATGTCAGCGCACCCACCTCGCCAGCCAAAGCAGGGGTGGGTGTCGCGTTTTCTGCCCTTCAGTATAGCAGATCCTGTCCCGGCCGACCTGCGTATCTGCCCTGGTCGTCCAGGCCAACCTCCTTTCTGTCCGGGCCGACCTGTGTGTCGGCCTCTGCTTCATCTGCGTGCTCTCCGCTGAACCCACACCAGCGGTGCCCGTGTGCCCTGAGTCTAATGGAAATTGTATTGTAGGGCATAAACAAATAATTTGCTGTTATTTTTTGTATATACAATTGTTATTTTATTACATTTATTAAAGACCATAAATTCAATAAATGTGTTAGAATATGTATATACAAAAATAATTTACTTGAAAAGCAGCTTTTGCCAGTGAGCGCCCTGTTCCGGGTAATGCACTGGCCGCGTGGCTGGGCAGTTCGGGCAGAGACGTCGCTCAAGGAATGCCCCTCCTCCATCATAGCGTGGCCACGCCGGAAGGAATACATCCATGACTCAAATGCACCCGAACTTCGAAACCTTGCTAGCCACTGCCCATGATCTCGACATTACGATAATCACGGGCCAGGTTGGGCCGCCCATCCATGGCCGCATGTGGATCGGCGGCCGTGCTTTGGACGCCATTCTGTGCCCGAATGGCACCGAACGAAAAGTTGCGATCATGATTGTGCCGAGTGGCTCCAGCGAAACCTCTATTCACCTCGGAAAGCGAACCCTCAACACCACAGAGCTCGCCCGCTTTGTCGAAAATGGCGCCGCGGCCGGCGGCAACATAATTGAGGGCTGGCTGGCGGTGCTGACACCTGCCCTGTGGCTAGAGCGCTACCCGCGCGGGCCAGCCACCGGCAGTGGCTCAGCGACTTTGGCAGCAGCGATCGCGGCCGGCTGGCCGGCAATCTATGATGATCATCCGGCGCTCTTTCTTGGCGTCACGCCACTATCCACGCTATTTGCTCAGGCCAATGCTGGGCGCGCCGTCACCTTGCTGGTCGCAACACTCGCCACACTGCCGCACCCAGTCGCCGAACAGCCCGCCATCGTGCCGCTGCTGCAACACGCTCCTGCTCGCGCGCCGCAGCGCCAGCATACCCGCGCCGGGGCCATTCGCGTCATTCAGCAAGACGCCTGGGAGCGTCCGCGCAACCCAGATGCGCCAGCGCCCACCACACGCGAGCCGGCGATCGGTGATCGAGTGGTCATTCAGCAGGGGCGGCGCACTATTCCCGCGTTTCTTGGCCAGATCGGAACGGTCGTCCAGCTCTTCCGCGTGCCGCGCGACAGCTGCCTGGTGCGGGTCGATGGCGACCGCGCTGGGCAACCAGAGCTGTTCTGCTACCACGATGAAGTTGCACTGTATGAGGTATAAAGAGGGAAGCAATGAAACCAGAGTCGTCCCAAGCAATCGCTGACGGGCTAGCGGTACCCTGGTCGTGGTGCTCGGTATGCCAGCGCGCCTACGTGAGCGGCACCTGCCGTATCGTTCGATTTCCTCCAGATGCGCTCCACGCACATCCGCCTGTGTTAAAAATGTGCCCATACGTGGGCTGTAGCGGCAGCATCAGCCGCAATGGATGGTTGTGGTCAAGTGTACGCTTGCAACACCCTGAATACCCTTTCACACCACAGCCGAACGTTGTCTACACGCGCTCGGTATAGGGCAGTATTCGCATGGCAATATCCATCTCATGAAGATTGGAAAGGCATATCAATGCTCGCACATATACTCGTCGCTATCAAAGCCCGGGCTGGCCTTATGCTTGCTTTGCTCGGATGGCTCGTGATGGCGTCTGCAATTGATACACCAAGGATACAAACCGACAGTATACAAGTGGTCTGGCTTGGTATTGGGTTTGTTTTTCTCATTAGTGGACTTATAACCATGATCTTTGTAGATCAGTAGCTGGCATTTGAGGAAACGCGGGTAGGAATAAGGCGGCTAGTCTATATTCGGTCTGATTTCGCACCAGTGATGAGAGCCGTAGGCCGGTAACACACTCACCATGCTTTTCCTAGCTTGGTGAGTGCCCGCGCTGAACTCTCGCCGCACCCTTACAAGTCGGTGACCGAGCTGCCCTCCGAAGGCAGCGGCCGCCACCCATTGCGGAGCGCCGCGCGAACGATCAGATCGATCACAACTTGTGACCCGCGCTGCTGACGTTTTTCCTCAAGAAAGGTCAACGCAGCCTCAACCTCAGCCACCCGGCTGGCGGGTACAGAGATCAGCAGGTGCCCGCTCTTACCGTTTTCTGATCGTCGTGTTATCTTCATGGTTGTCGCCTTTCTCGATATTGGTATATACGGTTATTATATGGTTATGGCGGGGCAAAAGCAAAATATAATCATAACGAAATGTATTTGTATATACAATAATCATTCGAAATCCGCGAGAATATATCCACAAATCCCTCCTGCGTTCTTTATAGCAAAGGCAAACAAACCCTATGTCCAAGCAACTGAAATTCAACGAAGAGGCCCGGCGCGCGCTGAAACGTGGCGTGGATCAGGTGGCTGATGCCGTCAAGACCACGCTCGGCCCGCGTGGCCGCAATGTCGCCATCGACAAGAAGTTCGGCGCGCCGACCGTCACCCACGACGGCGTGACGGTTGCCAAAGAGATCGAGCTCAAGGACCCGTTTGAGAACATGGGCGCCCGCCTGCTCGTCGAGGTCGCGACCAAAACCAACGACGTCGCCGGCGACGGCACCACCACCGCCACCGTGCTGGCCCAGGCCATCGTGACCGAGGGCTTGAAGATTGTGGCCGCTGGTGCTAACCCCATGCTGATTAAGCGCGGCCTCGACAAAGGTGCGCAGGCAATCCTGGCGCGATTGAGCACGCTGGCCAAGCCCGTGCGCGACCGCGCCGACATTGCGCACGTCGCCAC
>LJCR01000454.1 GCA_001399705.1 Kouleothrix aurantiaca | reverse complement strand
GCAGTTTCCAGTGCATAGATCGCGAGCTGAACCTCGTCGCGCGAGAGCTGTGTATGCTCGGCCAGCTCGCGCAGACTGGCGGTGGGATGCTGGGTGATCGCATCCCACACCAGGCGTGTTTCGTGCAGCTTCATCGACTCTCCTTGGGCAGACACGCAGGTCTGCCCCTACGGAACTGCTGCACTACGGTCAATTCGTGATCGGCTCTTGGGCGCTGGGCTTGGTCGAGGCGGCGAAGCTGCCAGGCCAGATCGAGGGCACGCGCAATCTGCCGCAGCTGCTCCTGCTCGGCGGCGGTGAGCCAGCGCCCCGACGCAGCGGCGTAGATTTCGGCGCGGCGCGCTTCGAGGGCAGCGATTTGCTGGTGTAGCTCACTCATGCCGCATCTCCGTAGGTCATGGCCGCGAGTGCGCTAGTGATCGTGGCGCGGTCAGCGGATTGCACCCGGGCGAGCGCTTCCGTGGGCGCGGTGCCGGCTTCGAGCAGCAGGTAGAGATAGTGCAATTCTAGCGGCGTGCCATTGGCCAGCAGCGCGCGGGCCTGCGCATACTCAGCCGCTTCCTCAGCGACGTAGGATTGGGCAGCGGGCGCGGCCGGTGTCGGGATTGTGGGCGGGCGGACCTCCCAGCGATCGAGCAGGCCGCCAATGCGCTTTTGGCGCTCGGGCTCGGCGACCTGGCCGCGCGCGGGAATGGCCTCGTTCCACTCGTGCTGAACGGCGTGTATGTCAAAGCCGCTGTAGAGCCGTGCTTTCTTCTTGCTCACACCTTCGGAACGGAGCCAGATTTCGGTCACAGTTTGCTCATGCGTGGTTGCTGCTGTTGGTGTTCTTTTTTTAGAGGTAATAGAACCAACAACAACATGCGAACGTTGTATGCGTTTTGCGGCTTTGGTATGCATAGAAACAGAATTACTTATGATCGTAGAGTCATAATGTGCGACTCTCCTGTCGCCGATTATGACACCAGGATCATTTCCTGCGACACTAGGATCATCGATTATGACACCAGAGTCATTTATGACATTTGTGTCGCTTTTGACATTTGTGTCGCTTTTGACATTTGTGTCGTTGGCAAGCAGCGCGGCGATCGCTTCGACGGAAGCGTCGCCGGCAGCAAAGAGCGCGCGGATTTGGGCAAGAACGACCTGCTCGGCTCCTTCGTTGCTCTGGCGAAGCTGGTAGCGTTGCCAGGGGTCGGATGCGCTCTTGTTCCAAGTGAGCCAGTGTTTGCTATGCAGCTCGGCAATCCAGCGCTCGACGGAGCGGCGGGTGACGCCAAGCAACTCGGCGATGGTCTTGGCGTCGGGCGCAATGCGATTGCTTTTCAGAAAATCGATCACACCCCATGCTCGGTACGCACCTGCGGTAAGCTTCTCGTCTACCGCCATTTGATGCGGGTGCGGCGCTGCGGAGTAGTCTAATTCTCCTTCGTTCATATGCAGCCTCGCGGCTGCGGTGGCTCGGGTTTCTGCCAGCGCCGGCGCTGCGGCCGGCCGGTTGCTGTTCTCCCCATGATTGTTTGCCTCGCTCAACGAAATGCTCCTTTCGCCACGGTACAGAGCGTGGTACAATGGCGCTGCCCTGGTGGTGCGGAACCTCCGCACCCCCGCCCCCTCGCCCTGCACGGCTAGGGGGCATTTCTCTGCCGCTCGCGGCCTGCACACCGCTGCGGCGGGTTAGCTCTCTCTTTTCTCCTTTCTCGCGGAATCCAATGCCAGCTCCGCGCGCGCGAAAAGAATTCGTTGTGATTTGGTGAAAATCGCCAACGAATTCTCGGCGCGCGCCCGTTTCTCGCATGAATCTTTTGCAGAGATAGGAGGGAGCCTTGGACGCAGAACAAACCCGTGTTGCGCAGCAGGTGTTGGTGGCATCGCCGGCGATTTTAGGGACACTCGCCGATTACCGGGCCTGGCTTGGTGGGCGCAAGGTGCGCAAGCGTGCGGTAGACACGTTTGCGCGCGAGGTTCGGGCGTTTGCGGTGTGGCTCGGTGATGGTGCGCTGGTTGTTGATATGACAGAAGGTTCGATTGATCGCTATCAAGCGACAATCGCCCACTTGGCACCATCTACAGTTGGGAAAAAACTTTCGGCGCTGCGCTCGTATGTGCGTTTCTGTCTGCGGCGCAAACTGCGCACTGACGATCCAACGCTCGATCTGGATTGGCCGCGCCGGCGTAAACGGCTGCCGCGCCCCTTGAAAGCAGAGGAATTACAGCAGCTAGAGCATATTCTTGAGCGGCCGGCACCGGTGCTGGATCGCAAGGCGCGGCGCTTATGGTTTCGCAACCGGCGCATTGTTCTCTTGCTGCTCTACACAGGCCTGCGCCGGTCGGAAGTAGCTGGGCTGCTGTGGGCTGATGTGTACCTGACCGAACGCTTTCTGATCGTGCGAGAAGAAACGGCTAAAGGTGGCAATGAGCGCACGGTGGTGATACATTCTCGACTGGTCAAAGAGCTTCAGCGCACGCCAGTACGCGAGCGCCGTGGCGCGGTGGCGGGTCACAAAGATGGGCGGTGCCTGTCGCACAAGTCGATTGGACACATCTTTGAGCGTTGGCTCGCCGATGAGGGGCTGCGTATCTCGGCGCATCGCCTACGGCACACGAATGCGACAGAGCAGCTACGAAGTGGCGCAAAGATGCATCAGATCCAGGCCAACCTGGGGCACTCGGATATCCGCACGACTCAGGGGTATATTGCACCTATGCCAGACCTGCAGCGATCAGCGATTGACGGGTTGCCAGATCGCTTTGGTTAGGCGGATTTGTGGGGCTAGAATCCCGTCTCCCGCTCCACTAGTGCAGCGTGTGTGTCACCTCTAAGAGAGACGCACATCTGTACACCATCATTGGCACGTCATTGTGCCGCCGTATGTGTTAAAGTGCGGTTTTGGCCTCGCGGTGAATGCTTCCCAAGCATGCGCCACGAGGCCAAATTATTTTCATCCACTGCTCTAAGCCACCTATGCCGGGCAAAATACAATAATTTCGCACGCGGCCCTGCAAGCGCTGCGATTATAAAATAGTCTGCAATGGCCCTGATAGGCTTGGTCGCATTGGGGAAATCGTCATCATGTTTAGCAGCTCAGATGATCGGGGGGGAGTTTTCATAGGCGCCCTGATCACCTTCGGTTCGATCGTAGTTGCCAGCCGGGAGATATTCTGGAATATAAAAATAGCGCATCTGCCGCGGCAATAAGCTGCACAGGCAAGCGCTATTCCAGCAGTTTGTGCGTGGCGAGCCACTGCTGTTGCGCCGCGCGCACAGCACTTGCGCTGCGTCTACGCCTTCTACTTGAAAGTACAGGCGAAACGGCTGGGTAAGACGGTGTATCAGGTTCGTACCAATTTGTTTCGGGATCACTTGCGTGCTGAACTTGCCAATCCGCACGTCGCTGCGTTGTAATCTCTGAAGCGAAAGGCCTAGTATTATAGAACGTACGCACGATCGGTACTGTAAAGGGTTTTCCGCACGTAGCACGGAAAACCCTTTACAGTGGATAAAAAACAAGGAGATACGTCTTTGATGGCAGAAGCAGCCCCCTTTCAAATGCGACGCCTGGGCGTAATTATGCGCGGCGATGCGCATAACCCCGACGAGGCGCTTGGCGTGCTCAACCCAGCCGCCGCGCGCGCGCCCGATGGCCGGCTCTACCTGTTCCCGCGCATCGTGGCGGCCGGCAACTACTCGCGGATCGGCATCGCCGAGGTGATCTTCGATGCG
>LJCR01000453.1 GCA_001399705.1 Kouleothrix aurantiaca | reverse complement strand
CGCGCGGCTCCGCCAGCCGTCCGAAGCTCCGGCGACAGCCGGCGATCAGTAGCATTTTTGTATGCCACAGAGAGCACCGAGAACACCGAGAGATTGGTAATATCGCCCGATACAATTCTTTTGCCAATTGCGCTACTGCATGCATGTCGAAAGGATATGTCGCTTGAACGACCAGCTCACGGAACACGTTATCGGTGCGGCGATTGAAGTTCATCGTTTGCTCGAATCCATCTATGAAGAAGCACTCTGCGTCGAGCTTCAGCTGCGCGGCATTGCATTCGAGCGCCAGGTGAGTATCGACGTTCTGTACAAAGGTCATATCATCAAAGGTCAGCGGCTCGACCTGTTAGTAGAGGGCCAGGTCGTTGTCGAGTTGAAATCACAGGCGAAATCGCCCGAAACTGCCATCGCGCAAGTGCTGTCGTATCTCAAAGCAACCGGGATGCGGCGTGGCTTGCTCATAAACTTTGGGCTGCCACGCCTGCGCGATGGCCTCAAGCGCATTTCGCTCTAATCTCCGTGTACTCTGTGCCCTCTGTGGCTACGTAATGAAACTGTTTTCCTCGTTGCGCCACCGCTCGTTTGCGCTGCTGTGGAGCGGCCAAACCATCTCAAGCCTGGGCGACAGCCTGTACCGCGTGGCGCTGGCCTGGTGGGTGCTTGAAAAAACCGGCTCGGCCACGGCAATGGGCACCGTGCTGATCTTCTCCATGACCCCCATGCTGATCTTCCTGCTCCTGGGCGGCGTCGCCGTCGACCGGTTGCCGCGCATTCGCCTGATGCTCGGCTCCGACGCGCTGCGCGGCATTGTGTCGGGCGCGGTGGCGGCCATGGCCTTTGCAAATGTGCTCGAAGTCTGGCACATCTATGTCGCCAGCATTCTGTTTGGCTTTGTCGACGCATTTTTTCAGCCCGCCTACGTGGCAACCGTCCCCGAAATCACGCCGCGCGAGTCGCTGAACAGCGCCAACGCGCTCACCAGCCTGAGCCGCCAGCTCACCGGCACCGTCGGCCCGGCGATTGGCGCGACAATTGTGGCGCTGGGCGGGACGCCGCTGGCATTTGCGTTAGATTCGGCCTCGTTCTTTCTTTCGGCGCTGTGCCTCCTGCCCATCCCGCCACTTGCTCCGCCGCGCGCTGACGCTCCTGCCTCCGAACGCCGAAGCCTTGTGCGCGACCTGCGCGAAGGCTTGCAGGCCGTGCTGGCGAACCCCTGGCTGTGGGTCACGATCACACTGGCCGCGCTCGGTAATGTCACCTCGGGCGGCCCGCTGGCCGTGGCGCTGCCCTTCCTGATCAAGAACACGCTCAACGCCAATGTCGGGCTGCTGGGTCTTTCCGGCTCGCTGATCTCGCTCGGGCAGGTGCTCGGCTCGATCTGGCTTGGGCGCATCGCCCGCCTGCGCCGACGTGGCCTGATCGCCTATGGCGGGCTGCTCGCCAGCGGCGTCGCCGTGCTGCTGTACGTGCTGCCGGGCGGCATTCCGGGCATCGCCGTCGGCGCGCTGATCTTTGGCGCAAGCCTGGCCGCCTTTGGCCTGATCTGGACCAGCACGCTGCAAGAAATGGTGCCAAGCGCGCTGCTTGGTCGCGTCTCAAGTATCGACTACCTTGGCTCATTCGTGCTCCTGCCGATTGGCTACGGCCTGGCCGGCTGGGCCACCGACCTCGTCGGCGCGCCAATGGTCTTCATCGTCGGCGGCATTGGCACCGTTGTGCTGGCGCTGCTTGGCCTCGCGCACCCGGCGATTCGTGGATTAGATTAGATTACCTTCAAGGCAAATATTTCATCCGCAGATGACACAGATTACGCAGATTTTGAGTTCGCGGGTCGCAATTTATAGGTTGCAAGTTTGCTTCGTAGCCGCCGTAATCGTTCATCCTGAAACGTTCAAACCTGCAACGTGCAACCCTCCGCGCCCTTCGCGCTCTTTGCGGTTCATTCATTCTCGTTCGCGCCCTTCGATACGCGGCACAGCCGCTACTCAGGACGCTATAGCCTTCGGTCATCGTTCGTCGTTCGTCGTTCGTCGCCCACGCAACGTGTAACCTGCAACCCAAAAATCTCTGTGCCTCTCTGGTGATCTTGCCGGCGGTCGGTCGTCGTTCGTCGTTCGTCGCCCGCAACAACCTGCAACCTGCGAACTTTCAAACCTGCCAACTCGCTCACCTGCAACAAGGAATATTCGTGATCCTCGAACGTCTCAAGCACGAAACCCACGCCGCGCACATGCGCCTGGAAGCAAGCGTTGACCTGCCCAGTCGGCTGCGCTCTCCCGAAAGCTACCGCGATCTGCTGGCGCGCTTCTACGGCTTCTACGCGCCGTTGGAGCCGCGCATTCTTGCGCGCGCCGAGTGGGCCGCCCACGATTTCCCAATCGCGCCACGCGCCAAAGTGCCCGCGCTCGAACATGACCTTGCGGCGCTGGGATATACTCCTGAATCATTGGCTGCCCTGCCGCGCTGCACAGAGCTACCCGCGCTCACGAGCTTCCCGGCGGCGCTGGGCGCGCTGTATGTGCTGGAAGGGGCGACGCTGGGCGGGCAGGTGATCAGCCGGGCGGTGCGCGGGCAGCTGGGCTACACGCCCGAAACAGGCTGCGCGTTCTTCGCAAGCTATGGCCGCGAGCTGGGGCCGATGTGGCAGGCGTTTCGCGCTTTTCTCACGAATGTCGAACTAGAACAACCGGCTAGCGCCGACGCAATCGTGGTGGGCGCGCACGCGACCTTTGCGGCCTTTGGCGCGTGGATTGCAAGTTTTGAGTGTTGAATGCTCAGTGTTGAGTTTCTTCACCTGCAAGCTGTAGCAGTTTGCAGGTGGCAGTGGGCAGTTGGCAGTCGGCAGTTGGCAGTGGGCAGTTGGCAGGAACCTGCAACCTTCTAACTTTTAAACCTGCAACCCTTCGTGTCCTTTGCGTTCTTTGCGGTTAATAATCTTTCGTCCTTCGTCATTGGTCATTGGTCGTTCGTCGGTGGTCGGCCGTCGTTCAGCGCACGCAAAAGCCCCGCACCCAATTGGATGCGGGGCTTTTGAAACTGCGAGAAACGGTGCCTTAGCGAACCGAGCCGCGGCGCACCAGGTTCACGATGCCCAGCAGCACAACCGCGCCGATGAACGAAACCAGCAGCGCGCCCAGGCTGAAGTTGTTGTTGTTGATGTTCGCGCCGCCAAGGCCGAGCAGGTTGAACAGGAAGCCACCCAGGAACGCGCCGACGATGCCGACGATGATGTTCATGAGCGCGCCCTGCTGCGCGTCGGTCCGCATCACGATGCTTGCGAGCCAGCCTACCAGTGCGCCGAACAGTAGCCACAGAATGAAGTTGATCATGGTGCTCTCTCCTGCAATCTTTGTGTAACCGCGCCAGCCGCTCGTGCGGCCGGCCTACGGTAAAGTAGTAAAGCAAGGCGCGTGCCACGATTTTCGTGCCGCCAGCCCAGGCAAGCGTTGGTACGCTTATTGCTCTTTCTGATGCTGATCATGGTTCTCTCCTAGCAGTGCCGGTGTGGCTGGGCCGCGCCGGCACTGCCGTGTTTTCCAGCCAATTTTGTCAGCGCTGGCGATATGATTATAATAATGCTGCTGTAGCTCTGGCCCGGGTACGTTGCCCGGTGCCCTGCGGCCCAAAGCACTGAGAGGTTCCCATGAGCGATACGACTGCGACGTTGCCGTCGCCCGCTCGGCCGCTGCCGCCTAAGCAGCAGCTCGACACCCTGATAGAAACG
>LJCR01000452.1 GCA_001399705.1 Kouleothrix aurantiaca | reverse complement strand
GGCCTTCACGATTGGCGGCCTGCTGTGGATCGGCGATTTTGTGCAGATTGTTGTCTATGGCCTGATCACCGGCACACTGGTAGACGCGCCCGACCAGGAATTGCCGCTCGCGCTGCGCATTGGCCTGCGCCTGTTCGTCCTCTCGGTTGTGATCCTCGGGCTGGGCATGGCAGGGCTGTTCCTGCGCGTGCAGCGCCGCAGCAAGAAGCTGACGATTGCCGCCCTGCCGTTCACGATCATTGCGCTGGCGCTTGGCACGGCGAACCTTGTGCTGCTCAGCGGCGTGCTGGGCGCGCCATCCTTCAACGACACCTTTATGGGCCTGTCGGTCTTCTCGACCAGCATTGCGACCCTGCTGATGGGCATTGGCGCGCTGCGCAGCGGCGTGCTACCGCGCTGGGCATCGTTGGCGCTCGTCTTCGTCGGCGTGACGACAATCCCGATCCTGTTCGGCACGCCGCTGCCCTTCGGCCCCGACTGGGCGACCGACCACCTGGCCTTTCTGACCAGCGGCATCGCCTTTGCGGCGGTGGGCGTGAGCGAATGGCGCGGCAAGCGCAGCTAGAGCAGTAAGCAGGTATCAGTTGGCGGTTTTGCGGGTATGCTTCCAGACTTTTGCATCGCACGTGCCTGCCTGCTGCTTACTGCCGACTGCACATTTCTGCTGAATAGGACGTGGACACACGCAGAGAAGACGGATTAGAAAGGCATACAGCTATCCGCGTTGGTCAGCGTTCGTCGGCGTCCTATTTCAGGAAAGCGGGCAAGAAGCAGAGCAGCATAACGCCATCCATCTCAGTTCGTCTGTGTCCTGTGTCTCAACGCTTGAACAGGCAGCAGCTAGCCCCGCAGCAGCCAGACCAGCAGCGGCGCAACGATCGTCGTGACCGCGCCGTTCAGGCCCATCGCAAGGCCGGCAAACGCCCCGGCCTGCTCGCTGATCTGCAGCGCGCGCGCCGTGCCAATGCCATGCGCTGCAATACCAAGCGCAAACCCGCGCACGCTGTCGTCGTCGGCGCGCAGGAGCGCCAGCAGCGGCGGCCCCGCCACCGAGCCGAAAATGCCGGTCAGGATCACCAGCACGGCGGTGAGCGAGGGCAGGCCACCAAGCTGCTCGGAAATGCCCATCGCAATCGGCGTGGTGACGGATTTTGGCACGAGCGACATGAGCGTCTGTCCCTGCAAGCCCAGCGCCCGCCCGATCAGCCCGGCCGCCAGCACGCCATCGGCGCGCACCAGCGCGGCCAGCCCCAGCAGCAGCGCCACGGGGAGGTAGCGCTCGCGCGCATAGGCTAAAAAGCCGCCCAGTGTGAGCGCGAGGTACAGGGCCACTTCGCTGCCCAGGGTGGTGGCAAGCAGCGGAAACAGCGGGAACGCAATCATTCCAACCAGGCCAGCCGCAGGCGTGCGCCAGGCGCGGCCCAATTCCCAGAACGCCAGCCCGCCCAGCGCCAGGCTGGCTGCGCCAAGCGCGTTGCTAACGGTTGGCACATCAGCGCCGAGCATGCGCGCAACGGCCAGGATCAGCGCATACAGCGGCGTGGTGGTGCTGAGCACGCGCTCGCCGGCGTTGTACACAAAGCCCGCGCCGGCGGCGATATTTTCGGCGTAGCGGTATGTGATGAACGGGTCGTCGTAGCCGTGGCTGCCAAACCAGCGGAACATGAGCGCGCCAACCAGCGCAGCCCACAGCCAGGGGCCAAGCAGCAATGCACGCGCGGCAAGATTCTGTTGCTTTGCAACGGGGTTCATCGCGCGCATTATAGCAGAAGCGGGAACCGAGACACGAGACGCGAGGTGTGCGAACCGCAGAACCGGGGAACCACAGAACCGAGAACGAGAGTTGCCACAAAGAATCGAAGACGTGGAAGTATGGACTCTATCTTCTATTCCCCTCGTACCTTCGTGTCTTCGTGTCTTCGTGGTAAACGGTAATTGGCCTATTTCCGCTGAAAGCGCGCTATGCGCAGCTATGCTGAATCGCCAGGTGAAATTGCCCGCTGCCCAGGCGCACCTCAACCCCGCCCGCCACCGCGCTGGCTTGCCCACCGAGCGCCTGGCCGTTCTGCCAGATCGTCGTTCCATTCAGGGCAATCACGGTGGCGCTGTCGTTGAAAGGCACCAGCACCGTGCCGCTGCTGCCGGCGGGCGCGGCGACGTTGAGCGTCATGGTGTAGCCGTCGGGGCTGAGCTTGAGAAAGGCGAGCTGCGCGCCATCGCGCGACAATGTCGGGTCGGGCGCGTCGCGCACGACAGGCGTGGCCTTGCCGCTGGCCAGGTCGAGCCGCGCAACCGTGAGCTGGCGGTCGGCGGGCGTGTCGCCCAGGCCAAGCGGTATGCCATTCGCGGCGATCAGCACCGACTGCCCGTCGACCGCCCAGGTGAACAGGCTCAGCAAGCCTTCCTTTGGCTGCCAGAGGGGCTTGAGGGCGCTACCATCGGCGTTCATAACATAAAACACCGAAGAAGGCAGCATCGTTGTGCTGTCGCTTGGCGGGGCCGAGATGCCGACAAACGCGATGCGCTGGCCGTCGGGCGAGAAGGTCGGGTATTCGGCGTAGGTGCCTTCGGGCAGTTGGGTGAGCTGCGTGGGTGCGCTGCCGTCGCCGGCGCTGCGCCAGACATTCCCGCGCCGCGCAAAAATGACTGGCGGCAGCGGCTCTTGCACTGTTGGCACGCTCCCGCCGGCGGTTTGCGCCTGCCCGGTGGGCTGCAGCGCCGGCGTGGCCTGCCCGAATGTGCGAATGTAGCGCACCAGCTGCCAGATCTGCTCGTCGGTGAAGCGCTCGCCCCAGGCCGGCATGGCCGAGTTTGGGAAACCGTTCTTGATCCACAGAAACGCCTGGCCGTCGGTGTGCTTGCCCGGTACCATATGCTGCGTGAAATCGCCCGGGCGCGGGTTAAGCGACGCGCCAGCCGGGCCGTCGCCGCGCCCGCTTGCGCCATGGCAGGGCGTGCAGTTCGCAAGATACAGCTTCTGGCCAGCCAGAATCGTCGCCGCGTCGTTGGGCAGCGGGTTGCTCGGGCCGCTGGCCTCGCCCGGCGCGGCAATCGCCAGCGTGAACGGTACCTGCACCTCGTTCTGGCCCACCTGCACAATCACCGTATCGACGCGCCAGTTGCCGGCCATGCTGAAGAACTGGCCGCGCGCCTGAAAGCGCCCCTTGCCGGTTGGCTGCGCCACCACTTCGCTCATGCCCATGTCCATATCGAGCATCGAAAAGCGCAGGCGCAGGTCGCCCACGTCGGCGGGCTGGCCACTCGTATCAATCACGGCAATGTCGAGCACGCGCTGGCCAATCGCCTGCTCGTCGATGCGCAGCGTAACCTTCAGGCCGCCGGCTTTGGCCGTCTGGGTGATGCCGGTTTCAGGCCCTTGCTTGCCGCTCAGCAGCCAGCCGCCCACGGCGACGCCAGCGATCAGAAGGGCGGCAATTGCAAAAATGTGCCAGGAGCGCATGCGGTTCCTCTTGGGTGTATGGGTTTACAAGTTGCAGGTTGGCAAGTCTGCAGGTTGCAGGTTGGCAAGTTGCAGGTTTGAATCTGCCCAACCTGTAACTTTCGAACATTTCAACTTTCTAACCGATACTCAGCTGCCAGCGCGACGAAGCGCGCAAACACGCGCGCCCAGCGCGGGTCGGCGCGCTCCCACAGCTCTTCGGGGTGGCATTGCACGCCCAGCACAAAGCCGCGCCCCGTGCCTTCCACCGCCTCGACCATGCCGTC
>LJCR01000451.1 GCA_001399705.1 Kouleothrix aurantiaca | reverse complement strand
CAGCAGACCCATGCCGTTGTCGTAGGGGAAGTCGCCTGGCTGGATGAAGTTCTTGCGCCGGACCTCGGCCGGGTCCATGCCGATCTCGGCGGCAAAGCGATCGACCATGCGCTCGATTAGGTACGAAGCCTCGGGGCGGCCCGCGCCGCGATAGGCATCGACCATGGCGGTGTTGGTGTAGACGCCATAGACCTTGCAGTAGGCCGCCGGAATCTTGTACACGCCGGTGGTGATGCGACCGTACAGCGTAGTGGGGATGCCCGGCGCGATTGTGCTCAGGTATGCGCCCAGGTTCGCCCATGTCTCGATCCGCAGGCCGGTGATCATGCCGTCCTTGGTGCCGGCGATCTCAACATCGGTGATGTGATCGCGACCGTGGGTGGACGAGCGGTAGTTCTCCGAGCGATCCTCGACGAACTTGATCGGCCGGTTGAGCTTGCGCGCGGCCCACATGGTGAACACCATATCGGCGTAGACAAAGATCTTCTGGCCGAAGCCGCCGCCCACATTCGGGGCGATGCAGCGCAGTTTGGTTTCGGGGATGCCGAACACAAATGCGGTCAGCAAGAGGCGCATCACGTGCGGGGCCTGCGAGGTCATCCACACCGTAAACTCGCCAGTCGCCTCGTCGTAGCGGGCGAGCGAGCCGCGCGTTTCCATCGGCGTGGGGATCAGGCGCTGGTTGATGATTTGCTCTTTGACCGTGACCTCGGCGCTGCTGAACGCGGCGTCGGCCTTGCCTTTGTCGCCGCAATCCCAGGTCATGCAGATGTTGTTGGGCGCGTTGTCGTGCAGCTGCGGCGCGCCGGCCTCGGTGGCCTTTTTCGCGTCAACTACCACCGGCAGCGGCTCATAGTCGACCTCAATCAGGTCGAGCGCGTCGCGGGCGATGTAGCGATTTTCTGCCACAACCATGGCGATGCCGTCGCCGGCGAACAGCGCCTTGCCGGCCGAAAGCGCGCGCGGCGTGTTGGCGTTGTTCTGCACGCGGCCAGCCTGCCAGGCGCAGGGCAGCGGGTTGATGTCCATCATGTCTTCGCCCGTGAACACGGCGATGACGCCGGGGAGCGCCTTGGCTTTCGAGGTGTCGATGCTGTTGAGTTTGGCGTGTGCGTAGGGGCTGCGCAGAATCGCTGCGTGGGCCATCCCCTGGAGCTTGATATCGTCGAGGAAGTTACCCTTCCCGGTGATGAGCTTGGGGTCTTCGCGCCGTTTGAGCGCCTGACCAACCATCTTGGTTACCGTGGTCATACCTGCTCCTTCCAGCACTGCATTGTGAAGAGGCGGGGCACAGGGCGCCGCCGCAACCTTGCCTGTTACGAACCGGCGACCGGGGCTTCGTCGGAGCCAACAACGGTTTCAGGCGAACGCTCGCCACCCTTGTCGCTCGCAACGTCTTCGATATACGCTTCGCCCGGGCTGTCGCCGCTGGTCTCGGCGGTGGGGTCCTGGCCCTTTTCGCCAGCGCCGCCCATCTTGCCAGCCGCGTACTGCACAGCCTTGACAATGTTCTGGTAGCCGGTGCAGCGGCACAGGTTACCTTCCAGGCCGTGGCGAATTTCGTCTTCGCTGGGGTTGGGGTTCTGCTGGAGCAGGTCGTAGGCCGACATGATCATGCCGGGGGTGCAGAAGCCGCACTGCAGGCCGTGCTTCTCCCAGAAGCCTTCCTGAAGCGCATGGAGCTGGCCGTTCTTCGCCAGCCCTTCGATCGTGGTGACCTCGGCGCCATCGGCCTGAACGGCCAGCATGGTGCACGATTTAACGCTTTCGCCATTCACATGAACGACGCACGCGCCGCACTGGCTGGTATCGCAGCCGATGTGCGTGCCGGTGAGGTTGAGCTGTTCGCGCAGGTAGTGGACAAGCAGTGTGCGTGGCTCGACATCGCTCTGGTAGGTCCGACCGTTGACCGTGACTGAGATCGTACTCACGTCATATTCCTCCTGATAACTCCCAGGATCCATTCCAACGCCGGCGTATGTATGGAAACAGCAAATGAGCTATGGGTGAGCCGAGGCTCCTTTCTAGCCAGGCTGGCTAAGAACGAGATGCACAAATCGTTTGGGGCGGCGCGCTACTTGCGGCCGGCACGGCCAAACAATATGCCAAGCAGGAATGCGACAAACACCCACGGCACCCAGGGCCGCTCCTGAAGCGCATCTTCAACCATGCCGCGCATGATCGACTCGGGCTTGAGCTGCTCGTCGGAAGGAACGACGACAGTGCGCCGCTCGAAACTGGGCGGCGCAGCTTTGGCCGGCGCTGCAGGTGTTTCTGTGGTGGTGGGCGTGCTGGCCTCGGGCGCGGCTGCGGGTGCAGCCTGCTCGGCTTCGGCAACGGCGCTGGGCGCGCTGCTGGCGGCCGGCTCGGGCGCGGCTGTGGCGGGCTCAGGCGTTTCCTCTGCCGGTGCGGGGGCTGCCGCTTCGGCGGGCGGCGCATTGCGCTGCTTGATCTGCTCGACCAGCGCCTTGAGCGACTGGTTGATCAGCTGCTTGGAGGCACCCTCGATCAGGCGCTGGCCCACACTTGCCAGCGTTCCGCCGATCTGGGCATCGCCGCCGTAGGTTAGCAGCGTTTTGCCATCTTCCAGCTCTTCCAGATCGACCGTGCCAGTGCCATCGACCACGCCATTGGCGCTGCGGCCGGCGGCAACCAGCTTGTAGTGGCGCGGCGGCTCAATATCTTCGAGCCGAATTTTGCCGCTGTAGGTGCCTTTGATCGACTGAATGCCGATCTTGACGGTACCTTCGTATTCGTTTTCTCCGACCTGTTCCAGGCGCTCGCAGCCGGGAACAATGCGCGCCAGCACTTCCATGTTGTTGAGGGCTTCCCAAACCTGGTCGCGTGGCGCATCAATCGTTGATTTGCCGGATATTTTCAAACACTGCTCCTTTCAGAACGATGATGCGGTCCATAGCATACATTTATAGATACATGAAGTTACAAAGGCAACGAAAGCGTGTGAGCACTGTGGAAAGGCGCTTTCTGAACACGGTACAAACACAACTAGGGCTGAGAGGTTCTGCGAGAAAGCAAACCTTTCAGACCCGCGACGTGGCCCGGCTTCGGCACAGCCCCGCCAAACCTTTCGCAGGCGCGATCAGGTGTAGGCCGTGGCGTTGGCTCGGTGGTTGTTTGTATAGAAACGCTACTACGCTATGCGTTGCGATGCCAGAAATGGGTTGGTTTGAGTGCTTGGCCCTGAGTGGCGTGCATGGTACCTACAGCCCTGCGTTTTGTCAAGCGCGGCGCATGTAGTGAGTAATTCTGCTGCTGATTATGATCAAAGACGAAGGACGAAGGACGAAGGACGAATGACCAAGATGCACTTCGTCCTTCGTCCTTCGTCCCAGCTGCGCTAGTCGTCCTTGCTGATGCCAAGCGTCAGCGCCTGCCCGTCGAGATCGAGGGTGGCGACGTGCGCGCCCGCCGCTGGCTGGCCTTGCTCCAGCGAGTTCGCCAGCGTTTCGGTGCGCAGGTAGGCGCCCCAGACCGCCAGCGTTTCGGCGAGCGCGGCGTCAGCGCCCGCCACCGTCACCGCGATGCGGTCGGAGATCGCCAGCCCGGCGGCCTTGCGCGCATCCTGGATGCTGCGCACGAGTTCACGTGCCTGGCCCTCGGCGCGCAGCTCGGGCGTCAGCGCCGTGTCGAGCGCCACCAGCACGCCATTGTGTTCGGCCACCGCGTAGCCCTCGGGCGAGGAGCTTTCGACCAGCACGGCCTCGGGC
>LJCR01000450.1 GCA_001399705.1 Kouleothrix aurantiaca | reverse complement strand
CGTTCTTGTTATCGCCCGTCTTCACCGCCGTCTGCCCCAGCACCTTGCCCGGCTTGCCGCCCTCGTCGAGGTGCGCCACAATCCAGCCGTCCTGGGCCGCATTCACATTCGCCACGGTGATCGCGTTGTTGGCGATCGCCTGGTCGCTTGCATCCACCGAGCCGCCCGATTGCTGGGCCGGCGCGGCCGCCGCAGGCGCTGGCGCGGCAGCATCCTGCACGGTGATGGTCGCCTGCATCACATCGTGGAACTTACACGCGTAGCTGAACGTGCCAGCCTTGGTGAAGGTGAACGAAAACTCCTTGCCGACATCCAGCTTGTCCGAGGCGAAGGGGCCGTCGTTGGCGGTGGCGGTGTGTGGGCGGGCCGGGCCGTCGTTCTTCCACACCACGGTGTCACCCACATTGACCGTCAGTTCCTTGGGCGCGAACTCGAAATCCTTGACCGAGACATTTTTGGTTTCTGCCGCGCGCGGTGCCGCCCCAGCCAGCGGCACGACTGCCATCAGCGCCATCAGCGCAACCAGCGCGAGCGAGAAACGCAGGAAACGAACGCTCCGCACCATTGAACAGCCTCCTTACTTGTCGGTCGGCGGCCGTGCCGCCGCTGCGGTTCATTCCGCGATATAGAGTATTCGTAAGGAGGCGCAAATTTGAATCTCTGGAATTTCAGGAGCCAGGAGTCAAGATTCAGGAGTTATCGGAATATGACAATGTGCGTGGTAAGTTTGCCATTCGATCGCTTTGGTTTCTCCTACAACTTCGGGGTTTGCCAGGCGCGGCAGCATAAAAGAAATATGGTATAGCAAAGCCATCGCCATGTTTCTGACTTCTGACTTCTGACTTCTGACCCCTGCTCAGGGCTCGTATGGCAAGACCACGCGGAAGGTGCTGCCCGCGCCTTCGCTGCTTTCGACCTCGATCTGGCCGTTGTGCTGCGTGACAATATGTGCGCTGATCGAAAGGCCCAAGCCGGTGCCGTTGGGCTTGTTGGTGAAGAATGGCTCAAACAGGTGCGCGCGAATATCGGGCGGGATGCCCACGCCTGTATCTTCAATCTCAATCAGCGCGACATTCTGCCCCGCCGTAGTGCGCACCGTCAGCGTGCCGCCGTCGGCCATCGCGTCGATCGCGTTCAGCACCAGGTTGAGAAAGACCTGGCGCAGCTGGTCGGCGTTGCACAGCACCTGTGGCAGCGCGTGGTCGGGCGTGAAGATGATCTCGATCGCGACGTTGCGCGTGTTCAGCTGCGCCAGCGCCAGCGTGTCTTCGATCGGCATGCGCATGCGCTGGGCGCGCTGCTCGCCAAGGTTTTTGGCCGCGCGCAGGTAGAGCTCGTCGGCGTTTGGGTCGCGCAGCAGCAGAAAGCCTTCTTCCGCGCGGGTGATATACACCGCCGCTTCGACAATCCGCTCCAGCAGCTCTTCGAGGTCGAGCAGCGCGCTGACCGACTGGCCGATTGAGTAGAGCACCGTCAGCTCTTTGACGCGCTGCTGAAGGTTGCGGGTGAGCTGTTCTTTCTCGCGGCGCAGGCGCCGTTCGCGCAAGGCCTGGTCGATCACGGCCTGCGCCTCGGTTTCGCTGAACGGCTTGATCATGTAGTTGCGCGCGCCAAGCCGGAAGGCTTCGACAGCAATGCCTTCGGAGCCGTGCGCCGTCATAAGGATAACGGGCACGTCGTAGCCTTCCTGGGCGATCAGGCGCAGCAGATCGAGGCCGCTGATGTCGGGCAGCTGCAGATCGAGGAGGATCAGATCCGGCAAACGCTGGCGGAGCCGCTGGAGGCCCTGGCGACCTGTATTCGCGATTACCGACGTGTAGCCAAGCTCTGGCAGGATGTATTCTGCCAGCATCGAACAGATTTGCTGGCTATCGTCGATAATGAGGATTTCTTCCATAAAATGTCCGCCGCGCTGATGCCGTGCTGGTGGATATGTTGCAGTTTCATTATACAGCAGCCGCGCAAGCGCGCCAAGCAGAGCAGCTTACAAGAAGATTGCGCGCATATATTTTCATGCATTTCCGCGCGCGAACAGCTCATCTGTTTCTCATCGCGCCTTCACGCCTGTCTCAAATTATTTTGCGATACTGTTCATCAGCAAGCCTATGGGCACGCGAAATGCACTGAAACGTGCCCGAATCATTGAAATCAGGCTCGCGACGAGCGACCATCAGGAGGATGCGATGGAACGTCGTACCAAAGTCTTTGTTATAGCCGGATTGCTGGTGACATTTTTGTTAGGCGCGACGCTTGGTGGTGTCATCGGCGGCGGGGCAGCGTACTATTTTACGCGGCAGACCGCCAGCCGGCCAACTGCGCAGCTGCAGGCGCAGCCGGTGGCGAGCCGGGAAGCACAGCAAACGCAGGCCACGGCCGCGCCCGCGCCAACTGCCGGCGCGCTGCCCACCACCCAGCCCGCCGCAAGCGATACGGGCGATAACGCCGTTGTGACGGCGGTGAAGCAGGTGTCGCCGGCGGTGGTGACGGTGGTGAACACGCTCAGCGCCGACGCGCAGGGCAACCAGCAGCAGCCCTTCCCGGGCCAGCCGAACCAGCCGAATTCACAGCCGCGCGCCAGTGGCTCGGGTGTGATTATTAGCAAGGATGGCTATATCGTCACCAACAACCACGTGGTCGAGGGTGCGGCCTCGCTGGCGGTAAGTTTTGCCGACGGCACGCGCCACGACGCGACGCTGGTGGGTACCGACCCGCTGACCGACCTGGCGATTATTCGGGTCAAGGATGCCGTGCCGGGCTTTGCGCCGCTGGGCGACTCCGACGCGCTGCAGCCGGGCGAGACGGTGATTGCGATTGGCAGCCCGCTGGGCGATTTCAAGAACTCGGTGACGGTGGGCGTGGTGAGCGCGCTGAACCGCACAGTGCCGGGCAGCGGCCAGGAAGGGCTGATCCAGACCGACGCCGCAATCAACCACGGCAATAGCGGCGGCCCGCTGGTGAACCTGCGCGGCCAGGTGGTTGGCATCAACACGCTGGTGGTGCGCGGCAGCGGCACCCGCAGCGACCAGGCCGAAGGGCTAGGATTCTCGGTGCCGAGCAATACCGTGAGCCACGTCGGCAATGAGCTGATTGCAAACGGCAAGGTCGAGTACCCCTACCTGGGCATTAGCTACAGCATGATCGACGCCGACGTGGCCGCGCAGGAAAATCTGCCGGTGCAGAATGGCGCGCTGATCGGGGCAAGCGCGAACAGCCAGGAAGGTGTGGTGAGCGGCACCCCGGCGGCCAAGGCCGGCCTGCGCGATGGTGATATCATCACCGCGCTGGGCGAAACCAAGCTCGACAGCAACACGTCCCTGCGGGCGGCGCTGCTGAAGTATAAGCCGGGCGATACGGTGAAGCTGCAGGTTCTGCGCGGCGGCCAGACGCTTTCGCTGGATGTGACGCTGGCGACGCGGCCGGAAGATCTCCAGCAGTAACGCAAACCATTCTCAAGATCAGCGGCGGCTGGCCTCAGGGCTGGCCGCCACTTTCGTTGGCGGGCGCAAGTGCGGCGCGCAGCTCGGCCGCGACCGCGAACGGGTCGGCGGTGATGCAGCCAGCCGCGAATAGTTCCATCGCGCCCACGTCGTTGCGATTGGTGAGCGGGTTGCCGCGGTCGCCGATGCGCGCAAACACCGGCATGTCGCGCCAGTCTTCGTCGGCGGGCGCGAGCGGCGGCAGCGCAATGGCGACATTAAAGGAGCGCACGCCCAGGTGTGAAATTAATCCAAGCAGCCCAGCCG
>LJCR01000045.1 GCA_001399705.1 Kouleothrix aurantiaca | reverse complement strand
GCGCGTCGACGGGGCGCTGAGAGCGCGCCTGGCGCGCAAGTGGGCGCTACCGGGCGTGCGCGATTACTCGCTGCTGCTGGCGCTGTTGCCGCCTGGACCAGACGAGCCTGCGCAGGAAGGCGACGCCGAGAGCACCGCGAACGATGCCGAAGCGGCGGAGGAAGCCGAAGATCAGGACGATACCGCGCCCGGCATCCCGATCTGGAACCATGGCGAGCTGGAGCGAGCAAAGCTCACGCCGGTACGCCATGCCGTGCATCTCGTTCGCTATCTCAACGACTATCACGAGCCCACACTGGCGGCCGAGCGCCGCAAGCGCCTGCGCGTGCTCAGCGACGACAGCGCGGAGGTGCGTCGTGCCGTCGCTCATGCCGTCGCCGACGCGTTTCTGGAGAACCCGGTGCGCTGGCGCGACGTCGTCGCGATCGCGGTGCATCTGGCGTGTGCGCGCGAGCTGGAGCGGCAACTGGGCCACCGCTTGAAAGGGCCCGGGCCACACCGTTGAGCAGCTCGCGCAGAAGATCGAGGCTGGAATGGCGGCGCTCAGCGACGAGGGCGCCCCGGATGCCGCCATACATGTACACCAGGAGCTGGCCCGCAGGCTTGATACTCTGGCGGGCGCGACGGCCGTCCTGATGTATGAAGAACACGAATATCTGCGACTGACCGGCGTACGCGCGGGGCGCTCGGTGCGCCGTCATTTGCCGCGCGGACTGCACCTGATTTTCAGCGATCAGCGCCACCGTCGCGAAGACCGGACCGCCGGGCTCTGGCTGGAGCAGAGCACACCCGAACGCAGCACGGAACCGTACCACTGGTCAAAAGGGATTCCGCCCGCCTACGCCGCGCGCAGGAAATCGGACTATTTCCGCCTGGAAAATGCCGCTGCGGTGCGGCGGTATGTCGAGCAGGCGGAAATGTAATTGATTTTGTGCAAGTAGCACAAAATCAAGCAGATCTTCGCTGGCCGGCTCGAAAAGTCATCTCAGGGCTCAGCCAAACGTGGTAGCCCTTTATGATTTCTGTGGCGGGCGACCTCGCGATACCTCACCCCGCTCCACCCCGGCTTTATAGCTCTCGACGGCGGCAATCGTCGTGTACCAGCGTCCGCCGCGCTTGGTTCCGGGGAGTCGACCTTGCCGGATCAGCCAGCCAAGGTGTTCCTTAGTCAGGCCGGTGGGTTCTTCCAGGTCAGCCAGCAGTAGATACTCATCCTCAGGCGCCGCGGTACAGGCGTCCAGGTAGACCTGCAAGCCGCGTTCAACGGCGCGGCCGATAACATTGGCCAGCGCGTCGTAGTCACCAGCGTCAGCCTGGGCCAGCGCGCGGATATATTGCAGCCGCTGCTCGCGGAGCAGCAGTGCCGGCGCAAACCCGTCTCGCATCAGATGCAGGTTGAGGAGCAGCCGCCCTACTCGGCCGTTGCCGTCGGCAAAGGGGTGGATCGCGACAAATTGGTGGTGCGCGATGGCGCCGCGCAGGATCGGGTGATACTGCAACGCGTCAGTGCGGAGCCAGGCAAGCCACGCTGCCATCAGGCTGGGCACCTGCTTTGCGTGCGGCGGCTGGTGGCGCGACCTGGCCAGGCTGACAAACCCGGTCCGCCACTGCCCGGCCTCGGGGTGCAGCTTTTCCAGCACCAGGCGGTGCAGCGCGAAGATGTGTTCTTCCGTAAGCGGCTCGTTCCGGTCGACCAGGCTGGTGAGCATGCTGTACGCCTCGGCGTGGTTGGTGGCCTCAAGGTGTTCTTTGAGCGAGTGCCCACCGATGGTGATGCCTTCCTCGATGACAAGCTGCGTCTCGCCCAGGTCGAGCGTATTCCCCTCGATTCCAGTGCTGTGGTAGGTGAGCAGCACGCGCAGCTCCTCGTGCAGGCGGCGCACGATGTGCGGCGGCAGTGGGCGGTACATATCGAGTGTGGTCTTCTTGTCGTCAAGCCGCCGTGCCAGACGTGGATCAAGCCGTGGTTCCGGGATCTCGCGCATCGTATGGGGCCTTTCTCGCCGGAATAATTACAACGGTTTCTATTATAGAACAAAAACCGTTGTAATTATTCCGGCATGATCTACCATGCTCTCTTGTGTGCCGCGAACAAAGCACGCCACGAACTAGATACTGCCCGCCAGGGCTGCTGGCAGCCGCTACGCAAGGCAGAAGTTGCGTGATGGTGAGGACAGGCCCTGGATTTGCGAAACGTCGTTTTCCGACGTCCTTACGCGGCAAAACCCGTATCGTAGTGCCGTTGAGCCGATTCGCCAGAAGCCTTCCTACGCACACCGGCCCTCGGATACCAGGCACTGGCGCAGCGCCTGGTGTCCGAGGGCCGGTGTGTTAGCCCTGCTCCCGGTGTGCCTCAAGCAGTTTTACCGCCCAGGCCGGCAGCGCGTCGCCGATCGCCGTACAGCGCCATACTTCATCATCGCCGGTGAACGCAAAGGCAGCCAGACGAGCCCCGTCCAGGCTCTGGACGATCAGCATGTCCCCCAGATCCAGATCTTCGTCGAGCAGGCTCGGGTCGGCAAAGCGCGTCGTGCGCACGTATGCGGCGATCGTATCCCAAAGGTAGGTTTCGCCGACAGCGAACGGGACATCGGAGCGCTGCCATGGAACACCCCATCCCTCCGGCGTCTTACGGTGTAGCCGGTCATTCAAAGTCGGTCGGAAGCGCGGGCCGACGCGGTAGGTCAGCGTCGGCAGGTCGGCAGGGTCGCCCACCTCGCGGTACCACGCGCCGGCCTGCTCGGCGTCCTCGGTCTCACCAGGATAGACCTCGGAGATACATACCCAGGCACCCCAGCCATCGAAGAAAAAAGCCACGTTAGCGGCCGCGCACTGCCGGCGCAGATCCTCGAAGCGGCGGACGTTGATTGGCGTATCGACGCCGGCGGCGATGACCCAGTCGAGCCGCTCCGGGCCGCTCAGCCAGGCCGAGAGATCGATCGGCTCGGCGGGCGGGCGCACCAATATCCCGCGCAGTGCTGCTCGGCAGCGCAGGAGCCCCGGCAGCCGCGCTTCCGCCTGCGCCTGCGTGGTAACGTGGGCGAGGATGCCGACGTTCGGCGGCGCCTCTTCGGCGAAGGCTCCAGCCAGGGCGGCGGGGTCGGCCGTTACGAGCAGGAAGCGCTGATCCCACGCGGCGCCGCGGCGCAGAACCGCGAGCAGCTCGGCCTGCGTGGCGGCATCCAGGCCGGCCGCGTCCTCGGTGATGATCCACCGCGCGCGCGGCCAGCCGCGGATGCTGCGGGCGACCTCGGGGTCAAGCGCGCCGCTTGCGAGCAAGGAAAGCGGCACGTAGGGCGAGAAGTCGATCGCCGGGATCTGGTCGGTTGCCGGTTGCGTCGTGTCCATGCGGCTCCTCGCTTTAGCCCATCAACGTTTCATCGAATCCGAACATTCCCGAGCTTACACGCCGGCCAACTCAGCCAGACCAACGTCGACGACCTCCAGCAACGACCGGAGAAGCGGCTGGACAAGCGTCTGTGGCTCGCTCAACGTTTCCGGCGCAAAGGCGACCAGCGGAACGCGCGTCTGCTGGTCCGTATCGGTGGCCGCGCCCACAAGCGGCGCGTAGGTGATCGCCTCGTCGCTCGCGACGGCGACCAGGACGAGTTGCTGCGAAGCAACTCGTAACGTGACCAGAAACAGCAGGCCCGAGGGCAGCTCGTGGCGTTGTTCGCCGGCCACGCTGTTGGTGCTGATGATCGCCGGTACACCCGCCTGCACATCGACCTGCAAGTCGATCGGGCGAGTGTCCGCGGGATAATTGGCGAATCGCTCGGCCATCTCAGTCCACACCGGCCGCAGGCGGCCGATCCGGGTATGGAGATCGTGCCAGACGCGTCTGGCAAAGGTTTTCGCGTACTGCTGGACGCCAGGTGTGGTCATAGGGCCACGCTCTCTCATTTCAGGTAATTGATAGCCAGGCAGAATGAGTGCTGGGTGCTGAGCACTCAGCACTCAGCCTAGCCCTTAACCGTCATAATCGGGTGCAGTTCAACGACTGGCTCGGCCACTCCCGCGCCGCGCAGGGTGTCGATCACGGGGCCAATGTTTTTGTAGGCAAACGGGGCTTCCTGCTTGAGTTCGGCCCTCCAAGCCTCGACCAGGTCGGCGCGGCCGCGGATTTGGCGCGGGTCGACGGGTGTGACAACCCGGAAGCGGGCCAGAAACTCGTCCAGCTCCGCGTCGCACCCACGCTGTGCCTCGCCGCGCGAGAGCGCCCGGCCGGCGCCGTGGCAGGCGCTGTAGAGCGCGTCGGGGTTGCCCAGGCTCCGCAGGATGAAACTCGGCGCGCCCATCGAGCCCGGGACGATGACCGGCTCGCCCCATGGGAACGCGGTGTTTGCCAGCGCCTCGGGGCTGCGCGCCGGCGTCGAGCCCTTGCGGTGGACAACTACGCCGTCCTCCTCCTCCCACAGCAGGTTGTGCGGCGAGTCCCACAGCAGGCTCGCGCCGACCTCGCCAATCTCCTGCTCCAGCGCCTGGATAGCCATCCGGGCCAGGTAGAACCTGTTCGCGAAGGCGAAATTGGACGCTGTCTGGATGGCTGCCCTGACCGCCGCCCGAGTCTCCGCACAGCGCTCGCCGAGCGGCAGCACCGTGATGCCGTTGTTTGGCAGCGACATACCGCTTGGCAGCAGCGCGCGCATCGCGGCCTTGCCGACCGCGGTGGCCGTGTGGCCCAGGCCCAGGCTGCCGGTGTGAACCATGATCACCACCTGGCCCTCGCGCAACCCCCAGGCGTGCGCGGTAGCGCGGTCGTGAATGTTCATTATTATGTTAACCTCAAGAAAGTGGTTGCCCCCGCCTAGACTCCCGATCTGGGTGTCAAACGTGACACCGCCTGAACCACCTGAGCCGCGAATGTAGTCATTGAACATGGCCGGGACATCAGTCGGCGCGCCGCCCCCGCCGTTGATGCGGTTCAATTCGTCAGCCGCCGCCAGCCACGCCTCATCTTTGAGTGCATCGGATTGGAGCAGGCCGGGGATACCCTCGTGCAGCATCGCCTCGCGCTGGATTGGCGTCAGACCAATCCGGCGACCGCCCTCGAAGAAGATGTGGCGGACGGGGCGCTCCAGCGCGTCGAGACGGCCCTGCACTTGGTCGTAGGTGAGGCCGGTCGTATGCACCCTCATGCCGCAGTTCACGTCCGTGCCGACGGCCTGCGGTACGGCCACGCCGCGCGTCTTCAGCGTCGTGCCGATCGGGATGCCCGCGCCGCGGTGGAAGTCCGAGGAGAGCGACACCGCCTCCAGATAGGCGTCGCCGTCGAACAGCTCGGGCGCCGCCTCGCGCATCCGGGCGATCGTCTCCCGAAGCTCAAGCAGGCCGAGCAACTCGTCGACTGCGGCGCGCTCGATCGGCACGCCGTCGTTGGCGAAGATCCGCACCGGAATGCCGTAATCGTTGGGCAGTTCGAGCCGGTTGGCGTCCAGCCGCCGCAGCCGATAGTCAGTTTTGCGATGGTTCGTCATAGCGTTTCCTGCGGGCGTCGCACCCGATCACGAGCCCCAAATATCATCAATATCCACCAGGAGCAGCGCGACCGCGCAGTCGCTGTCCCAGAGACGTAGCGCGTAGCCTGTGTAGGCGCCGACCTGACGCTCGCTGCGCGAGAGCAGGACGCTCAGGCCAAAATGCCGCGGCGCGCCCGTTCCTATATCAGCCAGCACCGCGTCCACGTCGAGCGGCAGCCATGTGATCGCGACGAAGCCGAGACAGACGCGGTAGGCATAGGTACCATGCGCATACAAACCACCCCACGGACCGAACGAAACGACCGCGCTGCGCATCTGCGTCATCCGGTACAGGAAGGCGATCTGCCCGATCAAGGGGGTGATGCCTGCCACGATGGCGTCCGCGATCGTATTGTTATCGTTCCCTTGAACCATAGCGTTCTCTTGCGTTCTCTTGCGTTTTATACCACCTGCTCCCACACGATAGTGCGCCCGCGCTCCAGTAAACGGCAATTTCGCGGGCGCGCGGTGGCGGGCTCACCAGGCACCCGCTTGAATGCCACAAGCCCGTTCGAGTAGATGCTGTTGATCTGCTTGACCCAGCGACCCTTCACTCGTACGATGTCTCCCTTCCGAAAGCCCGCCAGCTCCTCGTGTACCTGATAGCGCACGCGTCCCAAGCCCTTGCGCGGGAGATCGTGAAACTGCCTCCTGGTCTGCCGGGGCCGGAAAGCGATCCGGTAGGTGTTGGGACAGTCAGGGGTGACTATCTCACCACTCCCGAGCGTGGCAACACACAACGCGTCAGCCGTATGCGTCTTTGCCAGCCCCCTTCGTTTCCGAAAAGCGCTGGTCTCGTAGCCGAACACCGTCGTGAGTGGGACGGTCGCACCGAGGGTCGTATAGAGATACGTTTTGCCCTGCATACTCCGCTGGGCGATCTGGTCGAACTGCCCGCTCACACCAGTCACTTTCAGGGTGATTGTACTGGCGTGAACCTTCTCGTGACAGCGTTCGCACAGCGTCAACAGGTTGGCGAGCGTGTCCTTGCCGCCATGCTCGCGGTAGACGATGTGGTGCGCCTCCAGTCGGCAATTGCGCGTGCCGCAGTGCCGGCAGGTATACCTATCCCGCATCAGGCAGGCGATCCGCAGGTTCTCATCCAGCCGGTTCGGGTCCTGGTAGCGGCTGCCACGGAGCGTCGAGTCGTTCAGCCGTGCAATGTCGACCTGCACGTCCTCGGCCACGATCTGGCTGATCGGCAGCGGAAGCTGACGCACCACCCGGATCACTTCCTCCACATTGGTTTTGATGCTGGAAGGCAGCCGCCCGCTTCGTTTGCTGGATGCCCGGTTGAGAAAGCGCGCTGGCCGGTACCATTTGCGCAACCGCCGGCTGCGGCGGTGCGCGCGGCGGGTGTCGAGCTTGTCTTTCACATCGCGGCGGTGGTGGATCTCGGCGGCCAGCAGGACTGCTCCGTTACCGACACAACTGATGCCCGTCACGCTGCTGCCCTTGTCGATCCCGACCACCACCGCCTGCACCTGCCCCTCACATTGCCACCCTAGCTGGATCGTGAAAGGCGTGTGGGCGACCACGCGTGCCTTGCCCGCCCGCAGCAGCTTGCGCGCTTTGGCAGGGGTACAGGGCATCAATGGGGTGCCGTCCTGGTTGCGAACAAAGACCTTCATGTGGCTGTAAGCCCTCCTTGCGGAGTGAGATGCTCCTCGCGAGTGTTCAATGGGCTTGTCGTGCTTCGGTCACCTTCACCTTTCGGCTACCCTTAAACCGAAGCCACAGAGCTACAGACTGGAACAACATCCGTAGGTGTGTTGACCCATCGAACTGCTCCCCGTGCGGGGCCGCTGGTAGTTCCATCAGTCCCATGTGATAAAACACATGACTTTTAGGAACTATCGATCAGCCACATCCAGAAGCGGATGCCGCACTCCAGGTAGGCCGCGGAGAAGGCGCGCTGCGCGCGCTCAAACTGCTGCATGAATGCGCGCATCGTTATATTCCCGCCTGGCCAAAGGCAATCGCGGCTGCCCGCGCCTCGGCCAGCTCCGCCTCGCTGAGCTGCCAGCCGGTGCGGACCAGCACCAGCGCTACCTGGCCGCGAATAGTCGCGCGCTCCTCGGGCGTGATGGTCGTGCAGGTCACGTGCGCGACCGCCTCGATCGCGCCTTCCAGCGTCGACCGGTGGAGGTAGCTGAGACTGGAAACGCGCTGCGCAACGGCGATCGTCAACGGGTGGACAACCGGAACGGGCTGTGTTGCTGGCTGGGTGGTCATCGGTAACGTCCTCCGGCAGTGTCTTTACAAAAGTATCATGATATGTTTGTATAATATCATATTATGATACTTTTGTCAAGTAAATATTAGGACGTTTACGAGCAGGCGCGCACGGCCGACCTGCCTCGGCTGCGACCGCAGGGATTGACCGTCGTGCGTAAGCGCGCTGGGTACTATTGTTCGGGGCGCCGCGCGACGTCCGGGTGGCGCCGGTGCCACTCCTGGTTCGCGCGGTACGCGCGCACAGCCGAGCGCACGCCGAACCAGAGGACTGCCGCGCAGATGACCGCGGGGATAACACTGCCCGAGGTGATGCTGCCAATCGTGCCGACCAGCGAGCCGCCGACCCACAGAAAGTGGAGCTTGAGCACTGCGAACTCGGCGTCCTCGTGAACTTCAGGGTTGTCGCTCATATACTGGCGCATCAGCGCGCGCGGGTCGGTGATCAGCGAGTAGATGCCGTAGCCGGCGATACCTAACACGAATCCACCGAACACCAGGATAACTGTCCAGCGCGCGAGTGTCTGGAACCATGGTAGATCCGTAACGCCAAGCGTGTACAGGCCGAGATAGCAGAGCAGGCCGCACCCCGCCGCGCCGGTCATCGCCAGCATCACCCGCGCCATCGGCCAGAACAGTTCTTTGAAGCGCTGCCTGAAGCGGCCGGGCGCGCCCAGTGACGCGGCCTTGGCCACGACGCCGAGGAGGAGCAGCGGCAAGATGATCAGCGCCGAGATGGCGTTTTCCAAATTCAGCCAGGGTGGCATCGCGCGGCCTTTCACGTACAGATGTGCTGATAATAGTTACCAACGCCATAGCGCTTTATGACGCCAGGCGTTGATGTTCACCTACGCCGGATTGACCGCTTATGCTTTCGCACCCGAAGGTGGGTTCTCGGCGGGCGGCTCGACTACGACGAGCCGTTTGTTCACGGTAGGCGACATGCCGGGTGTCGAGCAGGGCTTTGACAGCCTCCTTGCTGCGACATGCCTGCATCTCGCGGTCACGGAAGCGGGCCTGATGGTTGATTGCTGCGTTCTCGTCGGCATTGAGCTGCAAGCAGCACGACTGGCACCAGAACGTCTGCTGCTCAGGCCGGTTGGCACGGGATACAAAATGGCAGCGCGGGCATTCTTGAGACGAGTAGGCAGCCCAACCTGCCTGGGCGGTCTGCCCGCGCTTCTTCGCGCCCCAGGCGATCTGCCGAGGCAGGTGGGCCAGATTGCTGGCGTACAGGTAGGCGTTCATGCGCCTAGCGCGAAAGCGCATCGTGCGCACGTCCAGGTCTTCATAGGCAACCTGATGGCCCGCATGATCGGCGTAAAACTGGTTGACCGCCCGGTTGATCTCCTGCCGGACGTGGCGGGCCAGGCGTTGATTAGTGAGCGATGGCAGACGTGCGACGCCCTTCTTTTTCAGGCAGGCGCGCAGCCTGGCCTTCCGGCGGCGTTTTTCGCGATCCAGCTTATGCCGGTGAGCGAGCTTGCCGTGGAACGTGCCGTAGCGCTTGCCGGTCGAGGTCGTCAGGAAGTTTGCGATGCCTACATCCACCCCGACGACGGGCGATTCATCAGTGGTGGTCGCGGCGATCTGCTCGTTCAGCGTCAGCGTCAGCCACCAGCCGGACAACTTGCGCGTGAGCGTCATGCTGGTGTTGATGCGCTTGCCGTCGAGCTGTCGCCGATGATAGGCGGCGAGTTTGATTGGCAGCCGGATGGGCGACCCCTTGTCCAGCGTGCTGATGCGCAGCCAATAATCGAACGTGCTGTCTTCGGACAGCTCCAGCGCGACCACGTTAGCGTTGGTCTGCATGACAGTTTGCTTGAGGGTGGGGGTCTGCCACTCCTGCCAGGTTGGGGCGGGGCGCTCTTGGTCGGCCTGTGCCTGATACTCGGCCAGCTCGTCCAGGTACGCTTGCTCGGCGCGCTCGCGGTTGGTGCGCCAGGACTGCGCCACACCCGCCGCGTGCTGGATGACCACCCGCTGCCAGCGGGCCAAGAGCGGGCTCGGCAGCCAGGCATCGGCGTACTTGTCCG
>LJCR01000449.1 GCA_001399705.1 Kouleothrix aurantiaca | reverse complement strand
GTCGAACTGCTGCGCGAAGAAAACGGCGACGACCTGCTCGGCGCGTTGGCAACCGGCTCGCGAGTCCACGGCACCCCGGGGCCAACCAGCGACCTCGATGTGCAGGTGGTGATCGGCTCAATGCGCCGCCAGCGCCGCAACATCATCCTTCATGGCGTTGAGATCGAAATGTTCTTCAACCCGCCGGCTCGCGTGCGTGGCTACTTTGCCGACCGGCACCTCGGCAGCCTGCACATGTTCGCGTTTGGCCACCCAATTCACGATCCGGGCGGCGTTGTAGCAGAGCTTCGGCACGAGGCCCGGGCGATCTGGCAGGCCGGCCCGCCGCCGCTGCCCGCCAGCAAGCACTGGCACCCCCGCTACGTGCTGGCCGACATGGTGCGCGACCTGACCGACCTGGCCGGCGACCCGCCTGCCGCCGCGCTCCAGATCGCGCGGATTGTCGACACAGCCCTGCTCGCGCACAGCCAGCTTGCCGGCGAGTGGCCCGAAAAACCCAAGCGGCGTCTCGCAGCACTGGCGCAGCAGCATCCTGCGCTTGCCAGCCTGGCCGTGCGCGCGCTGAGCGATGGCCCGCTGGACGAGCGCCGCGTTGCGGCAGCCGCCTTTGCTGCGCAGGTGCTGGCCCCAATCGGCGGGCTGATGCCGCTCGAATGGCACAGCGACTGGGAAGCGCTCGGCTGAGCTCGGCACCTTGCTGCACGCATTGCCCGAACACCCGCTCAAGCTGCCTGGCCCGCCACGCCCGCCGGCCCAGCATGCACACGATCCAGCACGCCCCAACAGTGTCATAGGCCAGCTCCCTCGGCTCAAAAGCTGCAAAACTCCTCGGCTGACGTGCCGCTGGCTGTCACGAAGTGGCGCTTTTCGCACCTGCACTTCCCCCGCGCACGCGATGAGTCTGTTCGTCCGCCTCATGACTTACTCAATCTCGATCATGACTTACTCCGTCCCCGGGTTAACTTGATCATGCTGGAGACTGACGTACTCAATCCGCGTGCTGGCTCAGTCAATCTGCGTGCTGACTAAATCCATCAACGTCATGACTTACTCCGTCCCCTTGCTGACTCGATCATGCCGGAGACTGACTGAGTCAACACACGTGCTGATTAAATCCATCTCCGTCTTGACTCGCTCCATCTTTATCATGACAATGTCCATCCCGACCCGGATAAACTTTCTCCATCGCCTGATACCATTCAGCAGCCCGCCAGCTTTGGTGCCGGGGTACATATTCTGCCCGGCGCATCTCGCGGCCTGCTCGTGGCAACAGCGGATCACGCCCGGCTGTGGGCTGGCTACACGATCGTATGAGCGAATCAGGCCGCCGCGCCTTCCGCTATCTACCCCAAGCACACAATGTTACCGGCGCGCTACGCATGCCACACCAAGAAACCGAGCAGCAAGAACACAGCCCGTAGCATACAGGCCGGCATGCCTCATGGGGCAGCGCTCGCGCCGATGAGCCACGCTGGCATACAGATAGAGCTTCGGGCAATTCAATTGTATCCCCGTCTGCTCCTGTATGCCCGAATACTGCCCCACAGCGCACAAGCCGTGTACTTTGCCTGCAAAACTGCCCCAAACAGCACACCAATCATCCCGCAGCCAGCCGCAAGCCCGGTTGACGCGGCAATGCCCGCCCTGGCATCGCGGCAACCCTTTCTCAGCATTCTCTCAGCGATTCTTCGCAATATCCTCAAAATTTCAGCGTACTATACCGCCATACGCAACACCGACCTGCGTACACAGCACAAGAGCTTGAAAAGCAGCAAAGGATACATCGTGGCAATAAATCGCAACCCCAAACGCCGCGCCGCTGGCATCGCCAGCACCAAGATCGTGATTGCATCGGCATCGATCGCCGCAACCCTGGGTGGCTGGGCCGCCATTGGCGCAATGGACACCAGCAATGGGGCAAATGGCGTGCAGGCCGGCGCGCTTGCGCAGGCGCCTGCCCAGCAACAAGAGAGCCAGCAGGATACCCTGCCAAACACAGGCACGCCATTTGGCCGCCACAACCGCCGGGGTGGCGAACGCCTGCCTTTGCCCGCGCCGGAAGGCGGCGAGTCGGGCGGGCTGGGCGGCACCGCTCCGCAGACGCTGCCGCAGGATGGCTTTCCCGGCAGCGATGATCAGCAGGGTTTGCCGGGCACGGACGACCAGCCAACACAGCCGCAGCAGCAGCAACTGCCCCAGGCCCAGCCGCAGCAGCCGCAGCAGCAGACCACGCCGCGCGTTCGCACGCGCTCGTCGCGCTAATACCACCAACTTCAGCCGGCATCAACCGTGCGGCCTTCGCAGCGGGCCGCACGTTCACGATACAACCGACACCAAGGATAGAATCGTATGATCGAAACACCCGAACGCACCAGCGCGCCGCCCTCCGTGTACGCGCCCGCGCTGCCGGCCCGCACAGCAGCGCCCGCCAGCGAGATCGAAGAGATCGCGCTCACACTCGCGCCAACCATCACACTGATCACCGTGGTCACACTGCTGCTGGCCGGCGGCGCGGCGGCAGTGGTGCTGCACCCCGACTGGCTCAGCGCCTGGGTCAACTCAATCGTCGCGCCCGATCACAAGATGTTCTGGTACCTGGCGCGCGCCAGCGGCTTTGTGGCGCTCGCGCTGCTGTGGCTCTCGATGGCGCTGGGCCTGATGATTACCAACAAGCTCGCGCGCGCCTGGCCGGGCGGCCCCACGCTCAACGACCTGCACGAGTACGCCAGCCTGCTCGGTCTCGGCTTCACCGCCCTCCACGCGCTGGTGCTGCTGGGCGACCAGTACACGCCCTACAGCATCACGCAGGTGCTGGTACCCTTTGCCAGCAGCAACTACCGCCCGCTGTGGGTTGGCCTTGGGCAGCTGGGCCTTTACGCTTCTCTGATCGTCACGATCAGTTTCTATATGCGGCGCTGGATCGGCTACCGCGCCTGGCGCACGCTGCACTACCTGAGCTTCGGCACCTTTGTGCTGGCAATCGGGCACAGCCTGTTCAGCGGCACCGACAGCACTGCGGCGTGGGCGCGCGACCTCTACTGGGGCGCGGCGGTGAGCGTGGTGGGGCTGGTGGCCTACCGCATTGTGCTGGCGCGATCGCGTACCAGCATCGGCGACACCGCGCAGGAGCGCGCCCTGGAAAGCAGGGGCTAAAACCGCGGCGAGGCGAACGAGCCACAGAGCGCACGGAGGGCACTGAGTTTGTTTTCTCGCTCAATGTTCTCTGTGCGCTCTGTGGCTTACCTGGCTGCTCTTCACTGCCTTCGAGTCTTTGAGTCTTTGTGGCATCTTTTTAACCCCACTCCCGGCCCGCAACTTGCAAGCTTGCGCTTCTCGGTGTAGGCTAGCGCGGCGAGCAAATCAGCGCATTGCAAAGGCAGGGACACATGGCGAACATCTGGATCGGCTGCGCGGTGTGGGCCTACAAAGATTGGGTCGGCGACCTGTTCCCGCCCGGCAGCAAAAGCGCCGATCTGCTGGCGCTCTACAGCCGCCGGCTCACCACCGTCGAGGGCAACACCACCTTCTACGCCACGCCCAAGCCCGAAGTGGTGCAGCGCTGGGCTGAAGAAACGCCCGAGCATTTTCGATTCTGCTGCAAACTGCCCCGCGAGATCAGCCATGCTGGCCCATTGGGAGAGCAAATACCCACCACACAGGCATTTGTCGAGCGCATGGCCCCGCTGGGCGCGCGCCTCGGGCCGTTCTTCCTGCAGCTCCCGCCCGGCTACCCGCCCCACAAGCT
>LJCR01000448.1 GCA_001399705.1 Kouleothrix aurantiaca | reverse complement strand
GCACCATACCCGTCGCAACCAGCCGGCGCGTCAGCGCGGTGACCGATGGCGGCGTGAAGCCAAGCTTCTCGGCCAGATCCTTCATTTGCAGATGTGGCGCGGCCGCCAGCATGTGCAGCGCGCGAACGTGCGAGAACGAAAGGTTGAGTGCGTGCAGGCGCGATATTGCGCCGTCCATCTTCGTTGCACGCATACGCTCGAACAAACTCAGCAGGCGGCGCGCATTGGCGGTTGTTTGCGTCATGGCTTCAAATTAGTTAGGAGAACTAACGATTGCTATGGTAGCACAGCACGGGTGTTTCAACAATCCGCCTTGCGACCGAGGCGCGCTGTCCATATGGGTGAGGAGGAAACGGCGAGAACTGCAGAACCAAGAACCGCAGAACCAAGAACCATGGGCGTAATATGTATTGTATTCATTGGTCGCAATGTTGGGCTCTTTTCTTTAACGATATATCGGAACGAAACGACTATATCACGATAACGATATATCGTCAATAGGAAATTTGGCTGGCGGCATGGAAAGAAGTGTGGTATGCTGCCCGCGATCAACGGCGGATCCTTTGGCGGCGTGGCCCAAACCCTATCAGAGGAGGCACGCTGTACCATGGATTTCGTTCTAGAATCCAAGCGTCGCATTGCGCTTGTAGCGCATGACAATAAAAAGCAAGACCTGATTGAGTGGGCAAGCTGGAACCGCGCGGTGCTGGCGAACCACACAATTTACGCCACTGGCACCACTGGCAAGCTGCTTGAACAAGCACTTGACTTCCCCATCCACAAGCTCATGAGCGGCCCACTTGGCGGCGATCAGCAGAGCGGCGCGAAAATCGCCGAGGGCGAGATCGACTTCCTGATCTTCTTCTGGGACCCGCTGGAGCCGCAGCCGCACGACCCCGACGTCAAGGCGCTTATTCGCATTGCCGTGGTGTGGAACATCCCGGTGGCGTGCAATCGCGCCTCGGCCGACTACCTGATTTCGTCGCCGCTCTTGGGCGGTGCATACCAGAGCGTGCTGCCGAACTACACGGCGCACGTCGAGCGCGTGATCGAGCCGGTGTAAACAGGAACGCGAAACGGCGCAGAGCGAGTGCATCGCTCTGCGCCGTTTCGTTTTACTAGAGTAGGGGTTACTATATTATTGAGGCACTGAGTTTTGTTTTCCACTCCGTGATCTCTGTGTGCTCTGTGGCGTAATTTCCCACGCAGCCTGTTTACGCCGCCTGATCGGCCCAGTCGAGGTAGCGATCGAGCGAGCCGTTGTAGTAGACGTGCACGACCTGGTTCTGCGTCACGCGGCTGATCGCGTCCCACACCTCGTTGTCGTCGGTGCTGTGCACCACCAGCATGCCCTGCTCGGGCGCAAACTCGTCCTCGCCGGGCGGAATGACAAAGCCCAGCCACTCCTCGGGGTAGCGCTGCTCGACGGCGGCAATCAGCTCGACGCGCCCTTTTTCGACCATGCCGGTGTAGGGGCAGCCGCATGTGCAGTTGACACCGCAGCCCTCGTGGGTGCCGCATTGCATGCTGGTGCCGCCGTGCTCGGCAGTGGTCAGGTTGATCATTACTGGCATAAGAACCCTGCTAGAACCGAGAACCTGAGAACCAAGAACCCTGTCTTTCGCCAGTCGGTTCTTGGTTCTTGGTTCTTGGCTCTGCTAAATGTGGATCGCCGCGCCCTCGGCTGCCGCGTGCTCGGCCTCGCCCAGCGCTTCGTAGAGCGTCGGGTGGGCGTGGATGGTGCGCATGAGCGACTCGGCGGTGGCCTCGTGCGAAAGCGCCACGCCACCCTCGGCAATCAGCTCGGTGGCGTGCGGGCCGATGATATGGATGCCCAGCACCTCGTCATATTTCTTTTCCGACACGACCTTGATGAAGCCATTGCGCTGGCCCAGGATCGTCGCCTTGCCGTTGGCCGAGAACGGGAACTTGCCGATCTTGACATCGTAGCCCTGGTCGCGGGCCTGCGCCTCGGTCAGGCCCACGCTGGCGATCCCGGGGTTGCTGTAGGTGCAGCCCGGCACCTTGCGGTAGTCGATCGGCGGCACGTGGTGGCCGGCGATCAGCTCGGCAACCATGATGCCCTCGGCCGAGGCTTTGTGCGCCAGCCAGGGCGTGGTGATCGCCACGTCGCCGATGGCATACACGCCCGGCACATTCGTCTTCATGCTCGCGTCGACCTTGACGAAGCCGCGCTGATCGAGCTCGACACCCACATCCTCCAGGCCCAGGTTCTTAGTGTTGGGCGCGCGGCCAATGCCCAGCAGCAGCCGTTCGGCGGTGAGCTTCTGCTCCTTGCCGTCGGCGTCGGTGAAGGTGGCCGTCACGCTGTCGCTGGCCTTGTCGATCATAGTCAGCTTTGCGCCGGTGAAAACTTTGATCTTGCGCTTGTTGAAGGCGCGCGCCAGCTCGGCGCTGATCTCTTCATCTTCCACCGGCACCAGCCGCGGCAGCGCCTCGATGATCGTTACCTCGGCGCCAAACGCGCGAAACGCCGACGCAAATTCCACGCCAATCGCGCCCGCGCCAACGATGATGATCGACTTGGGCAGGGCGGGCAGGGCCAGCGCGCCAGTGGACGAGATGATGCGATCTTCGTCGAACACGCCGCCGATTGGCGGCAGCGCGCGCGGCTGCGAGCCAGTGGCGATGATGATATTCTTGGCGGTGATGCGGCTTTCCTTGCCGTCGGGGCCAGCGACTACAACCGTGTTGCCGCCGGCCAGTTTGGCAGTGCCGTTGTGCGTGTCGATCTTGTTCTTCTTCATCAGGAAGTTCACGCCACCGGTCATCTGCTTGACGACCTTATCCTTGTATTGCATCAGCCCGCCCCAATCCACATCGACCTGCGGGATGATGACGCCAAACTGCTTGCTTTCGCGCGCTTCCTCAAGCAGGTCGGCGCTATGCAGCAGGGCCTTGGTAGGAATGCAGCCAATATTTAAGCAGACGCCGCCCCAGTACTCACGCTCGACAACAGCGGTTTTCAACCCAAGCTGGGCGCTGCGAATGGCGGCGACGTAGCCGCCCGGCCCGGCACCAATGACTACAACATCATACTGCGTGTCGCTCACGGATGTTGCCTTTCTTTCTGCGGAAAAACCCGCCCTATTGTACCACATCGCGTCGGGGCGCTTGCATGGATGTGCGTTTGGAACGACACCACGAAGGCACGAAGGCTCGAAGATCGGGTTTGATATGGTTTCATCCCTACGTTTCGATAGTATGAGCTCTGGTGCATCCCGACTTGCCCAAAGACCGTATCGAAGAATACATTTCCAGAACCTTTGCCACTGGTTTAGTCTCGGCAGGGAACCAAACGTTACGAATTTGACGCGCAGCGCGACAGCGAGTAGAGTTCGCCCAACGGAGAGAAGGAGGACTTCATGTGCCTGATCGTTCCGCTGCTGCTGGGCGCCGTGTTGCTGGGCGCGTACCTGCTCACGCCGCTGCGCGAGCGGCTGAGCCCGCGCGAGTTCGCCGGCGACGGGCGCTTTGTGCAGGTGGGCGGCTACGCCATTCACTACCAGGACGACGGGCCGGCCGATGCGCCGCCCGTGCTGCTGGCGCACGGCTTTGGTGCGAGCCTGTTTACCTGGCGGGCGCAGCGGCGCGCCCTGCTCGAAGCCGGCTTCCGCGTGATTGCAACCGACCAGCTTGGCGCGGGCGCGTCGGAGCGGGCGATTGGGCCGGTGTACACCACGCAGCAGCAGGCGGCCTTGCTGCTTGGCGTGCTCGATGCGCTGGGAGTGGA
>LJCR01000447.1 GCA_001399705.1 Kouleothrix aurantiaca | reverse complement strand
AGCCGGTAGTGTGTTACTTATTGGCTCGAGTTTTGTCGTCTCATTTGTAGCAAGAAGCAGAACTTGCATAGAAGTCCTTATGATAGTAATGAGGATGAAGCAGGAGTAAGCGGTTCAGAGATATTAATAGCAGTATCGATATTTTCATAGATATCAAAAAACATGTCGAGTCGCACCAAAGAAAGAACGCGCACAATATCGGGGGGAACTGCAACAAGGCGCAATGATCCGCCAGCCGCCCGCGCGTGGTTAGTCAACGCTACAAGAGAGCCTAGAGCAGTACTATCGAGAAATTTAGTATATTCAAGATTGATAATAAGAAAAGGCGTTTGCTTGAGCGCTTCTTCTGCCTGCTCTACAAACGCCGCATAGTTATAAATATCTAGCCGTCCCTCGATCGAAAGAATGATAGTCTTGTCAATCATAATACCCTCCGAAGTTGACAGATACTGCTGAAGCATATCACCATGACGTAAAGCCCACCATTGCCTTCCAAAAAAATACCCAAAATAGCCAAAATCGCGAATATAGCGGCGCCAGAGTCGTTGCGGCTCCTGCATCAACCGGTAAAACCATTCAAGCCCAACACGTTGTAACCACTGTGGAGCCCGGCGTGTTACCCCTGCAATCATGTCAAATGTGCCGCCAACACCAATACACACAGGCACCTGAAGATAATCAGCATATGCACGAATCCACTTTTCCTGCTTCGGATTCCCAAAAGCAACCAATAAGATATCAGGTTTTGCCTGGCGAATATGATCGAGAATTGATCGATCGATTTCCTGTATATCGACATTCGGGGGTGATATGACGCCGGCAATTTTTAGTGCCGAATGCCGCTCCTGAAGAATGTGGGCAGCATGCGCTGCTATTCCCTCGCGCGCGCCAAGCAAGAAAATGGAAAATCCTTTCTCGGCGGCGCGCTCAGCTAATGCAGGTACAAGATCAGCACCTGTGACTCGATCAGCCATTGGTACACCTAGCAAACGCGCGCCGAGAACCAGAGGCATACCATCAGCAGTGGCCATATCTGCTTCTTGGAGAATTAATCGCAGTTCAGGGTCGTGGAGGGAGTTGACAACAAAATCGGCATTGACTGTTGCAATTTGATGTGTGCGCCCAGTGAGCCGCCCTTGCTGTATAAAGCTTTCAAGGCGATCGAGCGCTTCACTCATCGTCAGGTCATCAACAGGCACACCAAGGATAACGAGTAATTTGCGCATCGTGCCGAGCTCTTTCTGTGATGCATAGATGAGATGATGAATACTGCACGAAGTATGTTGCTAAATTAGTATGCTCCCCGGCTTACCAGAACAGCCGGGATTGTTTTAAGCAAAATCTCAATATCTTTCCAGAGGCTCTGCTCAGAGATATACTGAAGATCAAGCTCTATCCAGCGCTTAAAGTCAACATTGCTGCGCCCCGACACCTGCTGCAAGCCAGTAATACCAGGCACCGCATTCAAGCGGCCAATCTGATCGTAGCTGTATTGAGCAACTTCCCGCGGCAATGCAGGTCGCGGACCTACAAGACTCATTTCGCCCTTTAACACATTAAAGAGCTGCGGCAATTCGTCGACACTAAGCTTACGAATAAGACGTCCCACACGGGTAACACGCGGGTCTTCCTTCATTTTGAACACCGGCCCATCTGCTTCATTTAATGCCATGAGCTCTTGCAAACGCTGCTCAGCATCAATATACATCGAACGAAATTTATAGCATGGAAAATGCTCTCCCCAACGCCCTACGCGAGTCTGCCGAAATAAGACGGGGCCTGGTGAGTCGATTTTCACTGCAATAGCAGTGATCAGCATGATTGGCGACACTAAAATCAGAGCTATAAGCGCAACAAATAAATCGAGATAACGCTTGATATTGCGCATTATTTTGCGGCGAATGACCCACCACAAGAGCGAAATACGAATGCGCTGACTAGAATGAAAATTATCAAAGCGCCGATGCGCATATATATCAAGCATACGCGCAGCTTTTTCGTCTAGTAGCACTCTACTATCTATTGTTTTCAATCCGCACCTCACATTACATCTTGGTAACCAAGAATGACGGAATCAAGATTTAGTACACACGCTCATCTAAATTTCAGGAAAGAAAAATAGCTTCAGAACGAGCATTGTTCGAATATATGTTATGCGTCATTCCGAGTTGTTCGTATCCAATTCTGTTTTTCATAGCCAGAAAGCGTTCGCAGGTAAAGTAACACTTTCCAAACAATAAATATAGGAGCATATAATAGATACTGATATACTTTCCGAGGAACACGCGCGACTACAAGACTAACAAATATATGTATACTTTGACATACTATAAGTGCAATAGCTATCGATAAACCAATATTTGATTGCAATGCAAAGGAAAGGACAAAGCACAAAAATGACAGAGCCGGTAGTATAGAAAACGGTGGAGTAAGCTGCTCAATCGCTGCATCGAGTAGCAAAAAACTTCTACGCTTGATACCTAGATAAAGAAGCTGTGGCACATATTTTCGAAGCATTTCTTGGCGTCCACGCTCCCAGCGAACATTTTGCGTTTGCGATGCTGCTAGCGAGCTAGGCATTTCAGCCCATACCACTGCATCAGCCGCAAATGTAACACGATACCCATCGAGAATAAGCGACATATGATATTCAATGTCCTCTGTTAACGACGATGACCATTGATATCGACGAATAATATCTGTCGCAAACACCATTCCATTGCCTTTAAGACCAGTGGATGCGCCTAAAACGCTGCGAGCTAGAGGACGCAAGTAATGCAGTGCGGATAACGCCACTGCTCGCAAACTTGCACTCCATGATTTCTCAGGGTTGCGAACAGCATAATACGCTTGAATAACGCGCTCGCCACTGCCGATCCGAGCGTTCATAACCCGCAGAAAGTTTTTTGAGATTATTGAGTCTGCATCAAGAATGACTATGGCGTCACCAAGCACTTCCGAGGCTTCAAGGCGTGCAAGCAACCATTCTAGCGCGAAGCCTTTCCCGATATCTTCGGTATTGAATCGCCCATATACACTTGCCCCAAACTGCTGTGCTATTTCTGACGTACGATCAGTACAATTATCCGCGACAACATATACTTTGTACGCCGTGCGTGGGTAATCTAGCGCCGCTATGCTTTGCAAAAGGTCTGGAAGTAGAATTTCCTCGTTGTGTGCCGGAATAAGGATCGAAAAGGTATGTATTTTTCCGATGTGGTCAAGTTCTGTGCGCCGGGGCGCTAGCAGGGCAACACACGTCAAAAAAAGCAGATATCCAACGAAAAGAGCAATACCGCTCTCGACAAATACCACAACCGCTGTGATAAAACTTAGCACGCTATACATCCTTAAAACTGGCATTTTGGCGCCGCAGCACATTATTTAGATTTGACAAACAATGTGGCTGATTCGTTCAACATAATGATCAAGACTCATTGACTGATCGACGCGTTTTCGCCCATTTTTTCCCATGCGCTGTGCAATATCGGGATTGTTGAGCAGATAGATGATTGCATTGCGCAACTCAGAATCATCGCTTGGAGAAACATACAAACCTGTTTCACCCTCGACAACCACATCAGTTTGCCCAGAAGTACGTGTGCAAATAACTGCCCGCTCCATCGCCATTGCCTCCAAGATTGCAGTTACACCTGCCTGAAAATTCACATTCTGCAATGGCATTACCATAAAACGTGCATCAGCATACAGTTGGCGCAATTCATACTGTGAAAATTTCTGTATCTGCACATTT
>LJCR01000446.1 GCA_001399705.1 Kouleothrix aurantiaca | reverse complement strand
CACAAGCAGCGGGATGCGCTGCGACCAGTCCATGGTGGTGCTGCGCAGCAGCGTTGCTGGCAAGCCATGCAGCGCCCGCCCGATGATGTCGCGCTCGATCGCGCGCAGGTCGGTGTCGTGCGCGTTGTGCAGGGTGGTTTTGATCACGTCGTAGGGCGGGAAGCCATAGGCGTCTTCGCAGTTCGCCAGCAGAATGTCGAGCCCTTCCTGCTCGGCAAGCTGCTCGTCGCCCACGCCGCCGCGCTGGATGATGATCAGGCCGGCCAGCGTGGCGCGCTGCTGCACCCGCGCATGCGGCACCAGCTGCTGCACGTGGTACTTCGGCGGCGGCACCAGCAGCTGAACGATCGTATTGATCGTGGCGACCGGCAGGCGCGTCTGCGTCAGCCAGAAGGCGAACTGGCGGCCTTCGCGCGAGTGCAGGCGGCTTTGCAGCGGCAGGGTCAGGCGTTCCTGCCAGGCCAGCTGCGGCGTGTTGATCGCGGCCACGGTGTGGTGGCTGATCGTCATGGGCTTGGGGTAGGTCAGCACGCCGCCATCGGGCGTCACCAGCGTCAGGTCGTCGGAAAGAAACGCGCCGCTGTCACTGGTGCGGCGCTGCCGATCGAGCAGGCGCAGGATGGTGGTGGTTTTGCCCGTATCGGTGCGCGCCGTCACCATGTAGGCCCGCTCGCCAAAGCTGATGCACGCGCCATGAACCAGCGCATAGCCCTTTTCCACAAAAGTCCAGCGCAGGATCGGCTCGACGACGTTGGTGTAGAGCACATGTGGCGACCAGCGCAGCAGCGGGGCGGCCAGCACGTCAATCGTTTCGCCTAGCGTTACGTCGATGCCGAAGCCCAGCGCGCCCAGCCCTTCGTCGTACACAATCCGCCGCGCGCCGTCGTTGCTGGCGGCAGGCGTGTGCGGCTTCACCGCGCCGATGCGCACGCGCATAGTTGGCGGGGCATCCAGCGCCGCAACGCGAAACTGCTCCAGCTCGGGCAGGCCCACATCCGACATCACGGTGATAATGCCGTGGATGTCGTAGCTGTGGGTGGCCGGCACATAGCTGCGCGATTTGGCGCGGCCCCAGATCACGCGGTCGGCCACGGCGTAGCGCAGGATGGTGAGAGCCACCAGCGAGAACAGATTCGAGACGAGATAGTACAGGCCGAGCTGGTCGGTCAGCAGGTAGATGATCGGCCCGCGCAGGAGCAGCGCCGCATTATTCATTGCGAAGAACAGCAGCATGCGCCAGCGCGCGCCTGCGCGGCGCTCGGTTTGCGAAAACACCCAGTGCTCGGTCAGCTCGAAATTCCACAGTGTCGAAACCTCGGTGGCAAGCACCGCCGACACGAGATAGTGCAGGCCCAGCAATTCGGTGGCGAGCGCCAGCGCCAGCGTATTCACCACCAGCCCGGAAAGGCCAACCAGCAGGAACATCACGAACTGCACAAAGCCCCTGCCAACGCGCAGCTGCGCCAGGTGGCTTATGTAGCGCATACCCTCGCGGAACGATGCCTTGCTGTCGCCGGCGTGGCGCTGCCCAAATGCGAAGCCCAGCTCGGCTACATGCAGGTGTGAATGCCGGACCAGAATTTCCAGCAGAATCTTGAAGCCATTCGGGCGCAGCTCGTCGAGATTCAGCACCGATTTGCGCACCATGAAGAAGCCGCTCATCGGGTCGGTGACGCTGCGCAGCTGGCCGGGAAACAGCAGCCGCGCCGCATCCGACGACATGCGCGACACCAGGGTGCGCGGGCGGTTCAGGCCGGCGGCGGCCCCTTCTTCCCAGTAGCGGCTTGCCACCACCAGGTCAGCGCCGCTGCTCTGCAGGCGCGCCAGCATCTGCGGCACCAGTGCGGGCGGGTGCTGCAGGTCGCCATCCATCACACACACGTGCGTGCCACGCGCGCTGCGCAGCCCGGCCAGCACCGCACCGCCCAAGCCACCATCGCGCTGGCCCTGTGGCCGATGCAGAAGAACAATGTCGAGGGGCGTGGTCGCGCGCGCGGCCTCAATGGCCGCCTCGGTTTCGTCGTCGCTATCGTCGACGAACACCAGCTCAGTAGGAATGGCGGCGGTGGCGGCAGACAGTTGCGCGACCAGGGGCGCGATGTTGCCAGCCTCGTTGCGGGTTGGAACAATGATCGAGAGGAATGTCCCGGCATGCGCGGCTGGCGCAGCTTCGTAGTGGCGCTGAGCGTCGAAATCGGCACACAGCGGCATGGGGGCCACGGTCGTAGTCATGAATACCTCCGTACGCAATACTTTGTTTGGATGCTCGCAGCTTTCGTTGTTTCCTGCCGGCCGGCAGCGCACAATCACATACACGCCGGCCCTGCCTTGGCTGTTTGCTACTGCCGAATGGTTCCCACGCCATTCAGCGGCAGCGTTCCAGCCATGGTTCCCTTATGCCATGCAGGCCCTCCTTATGATGTAAATCGTATGCGAAGCCATACACTGTAGTATCGGCATTTATTCATAGATACTCAGGCATGTACAACAATGAAACGCCCAAGCATTATTTGAAAAAATGCCGTGTGAAAGCACATGGAGGCGTAATACACACGCTATTACTACCGAAAAATGAATAACGACATGGATTTACACGACATGGTATATTCCTCAGGAGAATATACGCATTGCGATCAAATCTTCATTATTTATTTCGACAGATCGAGTGTAATTAGTATATAATACGCTTGACCGTGCGCATGCACTTTGGTTTGGATGCTCGCAGCTTTCGAATGCAAAGCCCATGCAGGTCACCGGCGAGAAGCGGTCCCACACGCTTCTCGCCTTTATTTGCGCAGGCTGCAGCGAAGCTGGTAACATTCATCGTGCACTAACCTCCCACCATCCACGACTTCCACCACCACCACCGTGAGGCCACAAACCAACACACAGATCGGTCGCTCCAGGCAGCTCCCGCTCAGGCGCAGTTTCAGGTAGGCTGATAGCAGCCACTGACCAGTTGCACAATGTACATGCGAACACTTGAGTGAGGCGAAGATGTTAGCTCGAACGCGAGCAAAGACTCTGGGTGAGTTGAGGGTGAGTTGTAAGGGAAATGCAACAAATTCGCGTCGCAAAAAAAGACTGACAATTGTCAGTCGACGACGACTACTGGATTGCCTGACTACGTCGGTATGTACTTAATCAAATAGTTGCGATAGAGTGAATATATCATAGTGTTTTAGATAAACGCAAGTTAAGATCAGGTTAAACTGCTTAATAATTTGTCATATTTCAATCAATTAGCCGAATTTATTCCGTTTTTACGTATTAATACACTTTGTAACAGGTAGATTTATATTTTTATGTATTTTCGTCACTATTCCTGAAATAACAGGAATTACACCATTACAACGCCAGAAAGCTCAGATAGTCCAATTACCTGCTTTTGCCAGCCGCAGCTGATAGCAGTTTTCAAAAGTCAGAGCGGAAATCACGGGTTCTTGGTGTTTTCCCTGCACATCAGCAACGCAGCGCAATTGGTTCGAAAAGCACTGTACACCTTGCTGGCCCTTGCAGTCGGTTGACCTGCTCATCAACCGCTCCCTGCACGGGGCTTTTGCTACCCACGCATGGAGCGATACACCTCGGCGTACTGGCAGGCCAGCGCCGCCTGCGTGTAGTGCGCCATCACGCGCGCTGAGGCGCAGATTGGCGTAGGAGGCGGAGAAGATCAGCGCGGCGGTGAGCGCCAGCACCGACAGGAAGCTGACCGCTGCGATCTGTGCGCGCGTCGGGCGATAGGCCAGCGGGAT
>LJCR01000445.1 GCA_001399705.1 Kouleothrix aurantiaca | reverse complement strand
TCGTTATATAGACGAAGCACCGGGCGATGCATATAATCGTGAAGGATTTATCCGCGAGTCCTGGCGTTGTTTTGTTTGTATGGCTATCGTCATAACGTGGCAGGAGGTCGGGTTTGGAAAGCCTCCGAATCCCAATTCTCAAAATCGGCGAAGTTCTCATCGCATCGATACAGACGACTCTGCACGATTCGTCGGCGGTGCAATTCAAAGATGATCTGCTCCAGCGCATTTTTGAAACGCGTGCGCGCGGCTTGATCGTCGACCTGACGGCAGTTGAAGTTGTCGATAGCTTTATTGCGCGTTTGATCAGCGATATTGCCTCGATGGCGGGCCTGATGGGAACGCGTGTCGTGATTACTGGCTTGCAGCCGGCTGTCGCGATTACGCTGGTAGAATTAGGGCTTGAGCTTCCGCAAGTCCTTACCGCATTGAACCTCGAGAAGGGCCTGGCGGCCTTGCAGCGGCAAATTGAGGAGAGCGGCGATGCCTCAAGGTAAGGCGGCAGTGATCCGCAGCGACCTTGATATTGTCATTGCCCGCACCCTCGCTCGCGATACCGCGAAAAATATGGGCTTCGGTGCAATCGATCAGGCGCGCATTGCCATTGCTGTAAGTGAATTAGCTCGTAACATCTTCCTGTACGCCGGCACCGGCACGGTGACGGTGCGTGAGATTGAGCGCACCGGCCGGCGTGGGATTGAGATTGTCTGCGAAGACCAGGGGCCTGGCATTGCGAATATCGATATTGTGATGCAGGATGGCTATAGTACGTCGCGCGGCATGGGTATGGGTTTGCCCGGTGCCAAGCGGCTGATGGACGAATTCGAAATCCGCTCGCAGGAAGGGGTGGGGACGACGATTACCTGCCGGAAGTGGCGCATGTAACTGATCATGTGCGCTAACCCTGTTCCGGTACTACATCTTCATACCCTGATTGGTTAGCGTCATTCGTGCATAGCGCCGCCCATACGTGGGCGGTTTTCTTTTGCCCAAAAATAGCCAGGCCGGGCGGCTGGCAGCAGAGCAGTCGAAATACGTGGGGAATTTTGAGCGTGTATCAGGCGGGAGGGAGCAGCGTCGGGGCGGGGTGTGCGAGCAGTTTTTTGATGCGGCCGAGAAACTCGGTGATATCGAACGGCTTAGGCAGGTGGTCGTCGGCGCCGGCTTCGTGGCTGCGCTCAATGTCGGCGCGCTCGGCGCGCACCGTTAGCAGCAGCACTGGCACTGCGCGGCGCGCTTTGATGCGGCGGCAGACTTCCCAGCCGTCGAGCATGGGCAGGTTGACATCGAGCACAACCAAATCCGGCTGGCTGGTTGTCTCCTGCTGCAGCGCCTCCATGCCGTCGCGCGCGATCACAACGTCGTAGCCGTAGGTTATTAAGACGCGCTGGACAAGATCGAGAATATCGCGGTTATCATCAACCACAAGGATTCGCATGAAACCCCCTGGCACAGTGCTTAATTAGGCCCGCCCGCAGAGCCGGAAGGCGCTGATCGATTATACGTTCTGTGCTGCTATCGGTCAATAAGTCGCGGGCCATTCTTTTGCACTGTGATGGATTCGTAATTAACATCACGGTACGTAGAGCGCGCGAAAAAACAAGCGAGTAAAAGGCGATCTTCTGAACTGTTATGCGCTGCGCGCTGAAGCAGCTCCTGCCTTCTGACAGAGGCTTCCTGCATAAAGTGGACAGGATCTATGCAACGACCTACAATATGCTGCAACATTGCACGTACCCTGATCGTATGTATTGTAGATATCATACGTGTCGGCGTGCAACCCGCGCCGCCTGATGAGGGAGTTGAACGGTGGCTGAGCCATCTGCTGATATCATCCAGCGCGCCCAGGCAGGCGATTCAGAGGCGCTTACGCAGCTCATTATGAGCCAGCAGCACTATGTGTATAGTATTGCGATGAGCGTGCTCAAGAACCCGGAAGACGCCGCCGACCTGACGCAGGATGCCTTTATTCGCCTGGTACGCGCCTTGCCGCAGTATACCGGGGAAAGCCGCTTTACCACCTGGCTGTACCGGCTGGTGGTGAACCTGGGGCGCGACGAGCTGCGCCGGCGCGGGCGCCAGGTGCCGATCGCGCCGCCGAGCGACGATGCCGACGACCAGGACCCGATGGCCAGCGTGGCCGACGACGACCGCTGGGCCGACCCGGCGCAGGCGCTTGACTCGCAGGAGCTGCGCAGCGATGTGCGCCGCGCGCTGGCCCAGCTTGATGAGCATCACCGGCTGGTGCTGACGTTGTACTATTTCGACGATATGAAGTACACCGACATTGCCGAAATTATGGATCTGCCGCTGAACACGGTGAAGAGCCATATCCGGCGCGGCAAGGAGCGCCTGGCAGCGCTGCTGAGCACCGAAGAGCCACCAACACCGGCGGCGCGGGCAGTTGCCCAGCCCGTCAAGGCCGAGCGCGCACCGCAGCGCTTTGTCAGCCCGTTCGCGCGCCTGTCGATGCAGCTTGGCCGCGGAGGTGTGTCATGATCAGCCCATGCGCAACGGTTCGCGAGGCGCTAGCGCTGGAACCGATGACGGAAGATCCACAGGTGCAGGCCCACCTCGACGGCTGCGCTACGTGCGCGCGCTACCGCCGCCAGCATCAGTCGCTTGACGTGGTGCTGCGCGCCGAGATGAGCTGGGAAGCCCCGGCTGCGCTGACGGCGCGGCTGCTGGCGATCGCCGCTGATCCTGCTGCAGCAATCGAGCAGGCGTCCGCTCCATTTGCGCCCCGGCAGGCAGCGCAGGCTGTGCCCGCCCGCCCGAAAACCTGGTTTGTGAGCGTGGTGTACGCGCTGACGCTGATGATTATTGCGCTCTCGCTGCTGGTTGCGTGGCAGGTGGCGGGGGCGCTGCTGGCGCAGGTCGAGCCCGGCGCGATTCTGACGCAGCTGCTTGCGCTACCGCAGCAGGGCCTGACATACCTGATCGCGAAGCTGCCGCAGTCGCGCTACCTTGTCGATTTCCTGCTGCGCGTGCGTGTGCAGCTGATGTGGCTGCTGCTGGTAGCGGTGCTGTGGGCGGTGCTTGACAAGGCGAACCTGCAGTTCAGCTTCCGCGGGCGGCAGATTACTTTGTAGATACCCTATAACGGCGCACCCTTCGATAGGGCCTGCGGCCTGCTCAGGATGCGTTTTGCGGCACTACATAATGAAAGACGGGGTGGGCGCATAGCCCGCCCTGTTTGATTCCTGGCTAGCGATTGCGGCGGCGCAGCCCTTCGGCAAGCAGGTTGAACGCCACGATCGAGATAGTGAATGCCAGCAGCGGCTCAAGCAAAATCCAGTAGCCGATGTTGCGCTGGCGCAGGCTGAGCGCGACCATGCTGCCCCACTCGGAGTAGAGCGGCACCAGATATTTGCTGCCGTTCAAGTCCTCGGTGCCGCCGCCGATGAAGATCTGGAAGAAGCCCAATTCAGCCAGAAGCAGGAGCGCCCCGGCCAGCGCGGCCGCCGCCTCGGGCAGCAGGATGTCGCGCAGGTTGGGCAGGATGTGCCGCCAAAGGATCGCGCTGCGACGCAGACCAATCACCTGCGCGGCCTCGACGAAGGGCTGGCGGCTCAGGCCAAGCGTGGCCCCCTGGCAGCGCACGGCGATCTCGGGCCAGCCGGTCAGGCTCATCAGAATGGTGAAAATCACCGCGTCGGTGAAAAGCACGGTGGTGTTTTTTGTGCCGAAGCGCGGCTGCTTGAAAATTGCCAGCCGCAGAATTTCGAGCATAAACAGCGCGAGAAACAAGGGCG
>LJCR01000444.1 GCA_001399705.1 Kouleothrix aurantiaca | reverse complement strand
AAATTTGTGTCTTCAGCCATTGGTATGACAGGATTTTTACTTCCTAGAGACAGAGATACTAAGGTTTTCGAAACTTCTGCATAGACGCCCTCTGACTTCTCTTGATCCTGCTGCTTGGGTTGACTCTCGTCCTCAAACATATTACTCTGAACTGGCTTGGAGTCACTCATAGTCAATCCTCATCTCCGCAAATAACGCAAAATTCCTAGGTGCAAATTGTAACATAATTCAACAGGAAAAGCTGACATTTTCCAAAATGCCTAGCGGCTTAGTGGCCCAACGGGTTGCCGCTTAGCCGCCGCAAGCGCTGGAAAAGCCTATCAAAATACCAATGATCTCGTGCGCGAAGCGGTCGGCTACAGCGGCGTGTTGGGCGGCTGAATCGCCGTAGTTTGGCTTTACAATCGGTATTTTCAACTCTATAGTCTCTCCAGCATATAGCGTGGCGGTGCTCCGACTTCTTGCTCGGCTTCAAAGTAGCCAAGTCTTCCCGGCAAACAGATTATGATGCTCGGCAATCCAAAGCCAACCACTTTTTCTAGCGCGTCAGTGAGACGGACACGTTGGCCATCAAGGTTGGCAAGCGTCGAAATCACGTAACAAGTCTCTGGCGCGTGTTTGTCTGTCAGATGGCGCAAAATGGCGCGGTAGTCCGAATTGGGTGTAGGAATGGATTTCAGATAGCGTGTATCAAGGGTATCTTGATATGTGTGACAGAGTCGATTGAGAAAGGCTACCCGCTTCTTGGGAGAGAGCAACTCAAATTGAGCACGCTCACGTCGTTCTCGGCGCACAAATGCTTGAATGAAGTCTGCTTCCTGATCGCGATCCATTGTGCCAATCTCCACGATAGCTTGGCAGATGTGCGCTTGTGCGTTCCTAAGCGTAGGATTATACACCAAGCTGCCTCAATCGTCAGCGCTCGGATCGCCAAGTTGAACTGAAACAGAAGTATCGGTGAACAAGGGAGATCGTGGTATACAAAAGAGTTGGCGTTGAAGCCGCCCAACGGGTTGCGCTTTAGCGGCGCCGCTACCGATTGATGGCAATCACATTGTAGCTGATAATGACGCTGAAAAGGCACGATCTTGCTGGACGCGAAGCGGCGTCCGCTGCAAGCGCGTGTTGGGCATAAGATAGGTACTTTTTGATTATTTCCGCTACTGCACAGTTTCGTGAGCATAACATTGTACAAAAAGATCAAGCGCCTGAGCAAAGTTCGATTTACTCAGGCGCAGGGCAACATCTCGAAATGCGTTCTACGGCGCTGGATATGGTGCGGGTGTTGGAGTTGGTTTCCCTGTAGTTTTTTGCCGACACTCATATTGATAGTTACTCGCTTGAGCCGTAACTACTCCATTTGCGTTGACTGTCACATGATAGGTTGAGCGGAAAATGAGATCGGGTGCACTGCCTTGACCAATGAGCAAGTTTTTAACTGTCAGCGTTGTCTCATACGGCAGATTCCCATCGAAGTTGAAGTTCCAGTTTTCATGCGATGAGCCAACAAGCGTGTAATTCGAACCACTGGTGCTGGTGCCTTTTAGAGCAATATTGTTTGCATGGCTCTCTGTATGCGCGGTTCCGTTCGCATACATTGTCACGTGCCACTGTGTATGATATTGACCGCTCAGTGTCACATATTCCTGAGCGCAGTCAACGTACTGGAATGTCTCTACAGGAATTGTGATATTTTGGCTCAGAGTAGTGGCACCTGCAAATACCGATGCTGTACTAGCCAAACCCAGAAACACTACAACTACAACAAACAAACTGATAGCCACTCGCATGAGTGATTGCATAAGAGAGTTTCCTTTGAAGAGCAGAGGGCTCATTTTTTTGCCCAAGCTTGTGCACAAAGTAGAGTGTAAAGGGACGGTATTCCAAAGTCAAATAACAATGCTGTCATTAATACTATTCTGCGTTCAGAGTTTTGATAAGCAAAAACCTTCTGAGAATGCCCAACGGATTGGCGTTCAGTTGCCGCGAGCGCTGCACAAACTTTTTAAAAAGCACCGATCTCGCGCGCGAAGCGGTCAACTGCAACGCCGTGTTGGGCGAAGCGCGCTGCTATGGTGCGGATCGATGCAATTTCCTTATGCGACGTTCCGCAGTTCTTCCCGCACGACGCGACGCAACAGATCTTCTAAGGAGTGCCGATCGATATATTCACGCAGCGCCTGGTTGATTGCTGTCTGATAGTTGCCGCCACCAGCCTGCTCGACCTGCCCGCGGAACCATTCGATGATATCGTCATCCAATCGAATAGTAATACGGGTTTTGCCTGCGAGTATTGGATCAACTGCGCCGCGCTTGGCTTGAGAGAAATCGTATTCGTCGTTCATCGCATTTTATCCTTCGTACTGAAGACGTTCCTGACGGTTCGCTTTACGGGCTGAGATGAGGCGGATACGATCCTCGGCACGCCAAGTATAGACAACCACCAAAAGCGTGCCGAAGGCATCTGCTCCAAGGGTGACAAAACGTTGTTCATCAGCGAAGTCGTCCGCCATTGTGAGTGCAAACTCGTCACTGAATACCGCAACTGCATCAGCAAATCGAACACCATGCTTTTGGAGATTGGATATGGCTTTATTCTGATCCCATTCATAATCCATCGTAATAACCCTTGGGATGGTTCAAAAAATATTCTTGATTATATGCACAAACGTACACAGAGTCAAGAGAAAGCAGAGGTTGAAGCTAAGGAAAGTATGATGTGCGCTTGCCCAACGGCCTGGGCTTCAGCTGCGGCGCACTCATAGATCGGGAAAGCGATCGTACCGATCTCAGATTTCAAAAACGCCCCGATCTTGCGGGCGCACAGCGCCGTCAGCTGGAAGCCCTTGTTCGGCGGCAGCCGATAGCACGGTACGAATGCAAGCATTCCTACTTTGAGGACTGACGAGTCAGCGACTCAGATCGTATGCCTCCTTGAGCCACGCCAGTAATTCTACATCCACATCATCAAGACTCTCGATTTTCACTTCCTGATGATAGCGACTTTTGGAGACTTGCTCGGCCTTGACAATGCGCGGACTGTCGATCGGATGATCTGAGCGAATATTGAGAATGAAGTAGTTCTTGCGCGTGTGCACACCTGCAAAACCGCTCGTGTTCGCAAGGTGGATTGATGTCTTTTTCGGCTGTTCATGGACAGGACCAAATGTACGAAGGTGCGTCAACAGTTTGTCATAGACTGCGCGAACAGTCGGCGCTTTTCCGATAAACAGTTCATCCACTGTGTATTCAGTCTCAGTCATACGCTCCTCCTAGTGACCACCAGCGCTCAGGACGCCCCAATACTGAGGTCACTGCTCAGCCCGAGGCAAATAATCAGCGCATAGGCATTGGTAATGATGGCATCAGACAGGGCTGAGCAGCAAGCCAAAAATTGCCATTGCAGCCAACTGGCACCGGCAAGCCGATCGCGTTGCGTTTGCGCTGTGACATATGCTTGGAATAATAGCACAAACTTGCGTACGCAGGGCAAAATGGGCTTGCGTCGAGTAGAGCCAGCAGATGTATCGACAGAGACTCAAACCACGCTGAATGTAGGTAGTGCTGTCGACAACAGCCGCCGAACGGGTTGCGCTTTAGCGGCGCCGCCACCGAAAGATGGCAGCCACATTGTAGCAGATACTGGCGCTGAAAAACGCACGATCTCGCTCGACGCGAAGCGGCGTCCGCTGCAAGCGCGTGTTGGGCGAGAGCTTTGATAGAGCGACGAGTTGAAGCATGAGCCAACCATGCTG
>LJCR01000443.1 GCA_001399705.1 Kouleothrix aurantiaca | reverse complement strand
CGCTGGCGTACTGATAATGCCGGTCGCCATAGCCAACAACCGCTGGCCCCCACATGCGCGGTGTCGCGCCGCTGATTTCACTCATCAGGCGCGCAATCTCCTGGCTGTCGGCGCGCTGCTGCGGGTCGGCAATCTCTTCCAGAAACGCCTCGACGCTTTGCTCGGTTGGCTTGGTTTTCAGCTCTGCCACGCTTGTCCTCCTTCGCTTTCCCAACGACCAGACCCAATATCTGGCATCTGCGCAATCTGCGGATGTTGGTCGCTAGTGCAGTATCGAGAAAACAATGCGGAAATCAAGGAAAAACTTTCCGCATTGCAATCACGAAACCCTATTCCCCATCCCCTAACCCCTGCGCTGAAAGCGCACTAGCTGCTCGCGCCACTGTAGCGCCGCACGCCCGCCAGCCACACGCTGCGCGAAATGATCAGGCTGGCCGCGCTGATGCCCACAAACATCAGCACCTGCCACCACAGCAGCTCGCCGCGCAGCGCCTGCAGCGGCACGGTTGTCGCCACCGCAATCGGCACAATAAACGTCACGATCAGGCGCAGCCACGCCGGGTAGACCGTGGCCGGGTAGCGGCCCGCATCGAGCAGCGCCTGCAAAATGGTCACGTTGTTGTCGAACTTCACAAACCAGAAGGTGCAGGCGATCAGCACGATCCACAGGCTATACAGGATCAAGCCGCCCGTCACCGTCAGCAGGAGGAAATTCGCGAGCTGCAAGGGCTCTACCCCATCGCCGCCGATGGTTAGCCCCGCCACAATCAGGATGATCGCCAGCGCAATATCCCACACCCGCCACAGCACCATGCGCGAAAAGCTTACCAGAAACTGGCTGCTGACCGGCTGGAGCAGCATGTAGTCGAGCGAGCCATCGCGCACGCTGGTGTTGAAGCGCTGCGTGTTCGGCCAGACAATCGCGGCCATGAACGTGTTGATCAGCCGCCACACGCCCAGCAGCGCCAGCAGCGCGCCGCGCCCCTGCCGCTCGCTCCTGCTTTCGGCCAGCGCCAGCGCGCCCGCGCCATAGCTTAGAAACAGCGCCAGCACGCCCACCGCCAGCGCAAGGCCGATCCAGCCGTTCGAGTTCGTCAGCTTGGCAAGGTTTTGAATTGGCTCGGCGTAGATCGACAGGAGCGGAAAGCGCAGCAGCGCGCCAAGGTAGCAGCCCGCCATTGCCAGGCCAGCCAGCCACAGCGCAGCCACCGGCGAGCCGCGCAGCGAAATCTGCGTAGCCGCAGTACGGGCCGTGGTACGTGGTTCGTTCTGCATCACCAGAGAGTCAACTGTTCAGCAATCGGTGCGCGCCGCGCATAGTGGCGTGCGCGCGTCAGGGAGTCGCGCCCGAAATAGCGACCGTTCAGCGTCACAAAATCCTGCGCGCGCGATGCCGCGCCGCCCAGGCCCTTGAGCTGCTCGGGGTCGCGGAAGCGGTTCAGGCGCCGCAGCCGCAGAATGCGCTTGATGCTGATCGGCCCGAGGCCCGGCACGCGTAGCAGCATTTCCTGGTCGGCGGTGTTCAGCTCAACCGGGAACTGCTCGGGATGTTCCAGCGCCCACGCCAGCTTCGGGTCGATATGCAGCGGCAGGTCGCCGGCCGGGTCGTAGGGCAGCTCGGCGGTGTTGAAGCCATAGTTCCGCAGCAGCCAGTCGGCCTCTTTCAGGCGCTGCTCGCGCACAAACGGCGTGGGCAGCTCGCCCTCCAGCGGCGTGCCTGCCGCTGGCCGAAACGCGCCGAAGTACACGCGCCGCATGTCCAGCTCACGGTACAGCCAGCTTGTGGTCAGCAGCAGCTCGCGGTCGCTCTCGCCCGACGCGCCCACCACAAACTGCGTCGCCAGCCCGCTCTTGATCATCCCGGCGCGCTGCCAGTCGCGCGCCCACACCAGCCGCGTAATCAGGTCGTCGTCCCAGCGCCGCTCGGGCGAAATCCGCTGCAGCCGCGTTTGCGAGGGCGCTTCGAGGTTCAGGCTCACGCGGTCGGCCAGGCGCGCGGCCCGCTCAACCTCCGAGATCGACGCGCCGGGCAGCAGCTTGACATGCACATAGCCGGCATACGCGTGGCGCGTGCGCAGCAGCTCCACGCCATCCAGCATTCTGCCGGTCGCGGCGTGCGCGTCGCGCTCCACCCCCGTCGAAAGAAACAGCCCCTGCACCGCGCCGCGCCCGATCGTCAGGCGGTTGCTGGCGTCCTGCAGCAGCTCGGCCACGCGCACGCGCAGGATGATTGGCGTCTGCGCGTCGGCGGGGGCGATGTGCCCATTGGATTGCGCGGCGTTGTTGAGCCACACGCCATAATCGTAGTTGGGCGCAAGCTCGCCGGTTGCAGCCATCCACTCGGTCAGCGCCATCAGCGACCAGGCGGTTTCCTGCGTGCTTTCCCAAATGCCGTCCTTGCGCGCCACCATCAGCCAGCGCACGACATTGGGGTTGAGCTGGTTTTGCGCATCGAGGCGCGTCAGCGCCAGCAGCACGATCGCGGTGGTGCGCGTGTCGCTGCTCAGGTTCCAGCTGTCGGCGGCGGGTTCTTCCCAGTGCGCGTCAGTCGCGTGCATGATCGCCGTGCTCATCAGCTCGCCCACCAGCGTGCGAATCTGGTCGTCGTTGCCGCCAAGCGCTTTGAGCGTCATCAACAGGTAGGCGCGGCCATAAACGCTGAGCTGGGCGCGTGAGTCGAACAGCGCCGTGCTGCGGCCGCGGTCGGGCTGGCCGGCTTCGCCCAGCACAAACAGGATGTAGCTGCGCGCGTTGAGCTGGCTGCGGCGCAGCGCGGCGTCGGCGGGCTTCGCGTCGTCGGCAAGCGCGTTGTGCAGGTAGGCGATGCCCTGATCCAGGCGCGCCTGATCGACTGCGTAGCCAGCCTTGCGCGCCTCGATCAGCCCCTGCACGACGTAGGCACTCAGGTAGGGGCGACTCGGATCATCGGCCCACCAGCCCCATCCACCATCCAGATGTTGCAGCGCGTACAGACGCTGCAAACCGGTGCTCAGGTTGGCATCCAGCCCGGCTTTCAGCCTGGGGTCGGCCAGGCCAAGCTGCGTGAACAGGCGGAAGGTGACGGCGTTAGGCAGGAAGCGACTAACCGTCTGCTCCGAGCAGTCGTAAGGGTAGGCCTGCAAGTAGCCCAGCGTGCGCTCGACGCCGGCCGCCAGCGAGGGCGACAGCTCCAGATCCAGTTCGCCGGCCGTTGCGCCGCTGGGCGCGGCGGGTGTGTCGGCAGGCACGGCAATCGTCTCGACAGTGGTGTCGAGCACTTGGCCGGCGGTGGCGACAACCTCGGGCGTAATGTAGCGATTGATTGTCAGCGCCTGCTCGACGGCATCCTGCTGCCCGCCGCCAGCCACGCTGAAGCGCAGCACGGCCTGCCCGGCATTCGGAACTTCAACCGGCCAGCGCACCAACGCGGTGCCGTTGGCGGGAACCGAAACGGTCTGCTTCGCGTCGCCTTTGAGCGTGAGCGCGACGCGGCCGTTGTCCTGCGCCTGTTCGAGCGTAACAGTGGCCTCGATTGGGCTGGTGCCGGTGTTCTGCACCACGGCTTGCAGGCTAAGCGTGTCGCCCACGGTGAGGAAGCGCGGCAGGCTTGGGCGCAGCAGCAGCGGCTTGGTCGCCACCAGATCGGCGCTGGTCTGGCCCACGCGCGTATCGGCAGAAAGGCCGCGCGCCGTCATGCGCCAGGTGGTCAGGCTGTCGGGCAGCGTCAGCTTGACCTGCGCGGTGCCGTCGGCGGCGGTGACGACGCTGGGATTCCAG
>LJCR01000442.1 GCA_001399705.1 Kouleothrix aurantiaca | reverse complement strand
ACGTTGCGCACGCTGGAAATCAGCTCTTGCAGCAGGGCAAAATCGCGCTCGGCCGCATCATCAAGCGCGCCGGCGTTGGCGGTGGGGTAGGGCGCGACCATAATTGACGCGGGCAGCGCGACCGACTGGCGGCGCCCGTTCGTCAAGTACTGCCACGCTTCTTCGGTCACAAAGGGCATGAACGGGTGCAGCAGCCGCAGTGACCCTTCGAGCACGCCATAGAGCACGGCACGGGTGTTGGACTGCTGCTCGGCGCCAGCGGACGCCTCAAGCTGCACCTTGGCAATTTCCACATACCAGTCGGCAAAATCGCCCCACAGGAAATCCTGAATCTGCCGTCCGGCCTCGCCAAAGTTATACGCGCGCATCAGCCGGTCGACATCCTGCACCAGCCGGTTGTAGCGCGACAGAATCCAGCGGTCGGCAAGTGTCATGGTTGCAGGTTCGAAGGTTTGCAGGTTCGAAGGTTGCGCCGCGCTGCTTGAAAAACCTTCCAGCTTGGTCAGCACAAAGCGCGTGATATTCCAGATTTTGTTGGCGAAGTTGCGCGCGGCCTCGATTCGGTCGGGGTTGAGGTTGAGATCCTGGCCGGGCGTGCCGCTGGTAGCAAGCGTGAAGCGCAGCGCGTCGGTGCCCTGCTGGTCCATCACTTCCAGCGGGTTAACGACATTGCCAAAGCTCTTCGACATCTTGCGGCCTTGCTTGTCGCGCACCAGGCCGTGCAGGTAGATCGTGTGGAAGGGCGCGCTGCCGGTCAGGTAGCAGCCCATCATCATCATGCGCGCCACCCAGAAGAACAGAATGTCGTAGCCGGTTTCCATCACGTCGGTGGGGTAGAAGCGCGCCAGATCCTCGGTTGCGTCGGGCCAGCCCAGCGTCGAGAAGGGCCACAGACCGCTGGAGAACCAGGTATCGAGCACGTCGGTGTCCTGATAGATGCCTTCGCCTTCTGGATCGGGGTCGTCCGGGCCGGGCACGATCATCTCGCCCTCGGGCGTGTACCACACCGGGATGCGATGGCCCCACCAGAGCTGGCGGCTGATGCACCAGTCCTCGATGTTATCGAGCCAGTGGAAGTAGACCTTCTCAAAGCGCTCGGGCACGATCTTGGTGCGGCCTTCGCGCACGGCGGCCAGCGCCATTTCGGCCAGCGGCTTGGTGCGCACAAACCACTGCTCGCTCAGCAGCGGCTCAATCACTTCGCGCCCGCGCTGGCTGATGCCGACCGAGAGGGTGTGCGCGGCGGTTTTGACCAGCATGCCTTCTTTTTCAAGGTCGGCCACCAGATTTTTGCGCGCCTCGAAGCGATCCTGGCCGGGGGGCCAGCCTCGGCATTGAGCGTGGCGTCGCGGTTCATGATATTGATCATCGGCAGGCGGTGGCGCTGGCCGATTGCGTAGTCGTTCGGGTCGTGCGCGGGAGTAACTTTCACCGCGCCAGTGCCGAAATTCGCGTCCACGTAGCTATCCGCCACGATCGGGATGCGCCGGCCCGTCGCTGGCACAATCGCCTCGCGCCCGATCATATCGGCGTAGCGCTCGTCCTCGGGGTTGACGGCAATGGCTGTGTCGCCCAGGATCGTCTCGGGCCGGGTCGTGGCAACCGTGATCCACTCGGTGACGCCCTCGGCCCAGGTGCCGCTGCCGCAGGGGTTGGAGGTTGGGGGTTGGGGAGTAGAAGTTCCATACCCCTTCCCCTGACTCCCAACTCCCGCCAAAGGATAGCGCACATACCACAGGCTGCCCTGGCGCTCTTCGTGCTCGACCTCCAGGTCGCTCACGGCGGTTTGCAGCGCGGGCGACCAGTTCACCAGGTAGGTGCCGCGGTAGATCAGGCCATCGTCGTAGAGGCGTTTGAAGGCGGTGCGCACCGAGCGCGACAGGCCCGGGTCGAGCGTGAAGCGCTCGCGCGACCAATCGCACGACGCGCCGATGCGGCGCAGCTGGCGGGTGATCTCGCCGCCATACTTGGCTTTCCACTCCCAGGTGCGGCGCAGGAATTCTTCGCGCCCAACGTCCTGCCGGCTGGTGCCTTCGCTGCGCAGCAGCTTCTCCACCTGCGATTGCGTGGCGATGCCCGCGTGGTCGGTGCCGGGCAGCCACAGCGTCGATTCACCCAGCATGCGGTGCCAGCGCACAATCACGTCTTCGATCGTGACGAACATGGCGTGGCCCATGTGCAGCTCGCCGGTGACGTTTGGCGGCGGCATGGAGAGTGTAAAGGGTTTCTTCGCGGGGTCGTCGGCGGGCTTGAAGAAACCCGACTCTTCCCACCACTCATACAGGCGCTGTTCGACCTGCTGGGCATCATATGCTTTCGCCATTTCGGCGGGGCGCTGCGACGCTTGGTTTGTCATCCTCTTGCCTTTACGGTTGCCTTTTCCTGTGGGGATTATACCCGGTTTTGGCGCATCTGCAACGCCCGGCGCATTGCAGGCTGCTGTATAATGGTGAATATGAAGGGAGGTGCGCGATGACCGCAACCCAAACGCCCACCACAACTGCGCCGGCAAGCCCGCCGCTTCAAATGAGCTATGAAGCCTGGCTGGAATGGGAGCACGACGGCCTGAGCGAATGGGTCGATGGGGAGGTAATTGTAAATAGCGCGCCAATAAACGAACATCAGCAAATCAACGGTTTTTTCAACGGGCTGCTTGGCCTCTTTGTTCAGGTTTTTCAGCTCGGCATCGTGCGCGTAGCTCCCTTCACCATGCGCATCGTGCCCGGCGGCCCCGCCCGCGAACCCGATCTTTTCTTTCTCGCCCAGGAGCATCGCGAGCGATTGACTCAGCGCGCGCTCGAAGGCCCGGCCGACCTTGTGATTGAAGTCATTTCTGCCGAAAGCGTCGCGCGCGACCGCGCCGACAAGTTCTATGAATATCAGGCCGGCGGTGTGCGCGAATACTGGATCATCGACCCACGCGCCGGCAATCAGCGCGTCGACCTGCATGTGCTCGACGCGCAAGGTCGCTACCAGCCAGTGCCGCCCGAAAGTGGTGGCATTTATCGTTCGGCGGTGCTGCCCGGCTTCTGGCTGAAAGAAGAGTGGCTGTGGGCCGAAGAGCCAAACCTGCTTGCCGCCCTCGGTGCGGTGATTGGCCCCGAGCGCGTGCTGGCCGCGCTGCAAAGCCAGAAATAATATTCACTCACTCGCCAGCACCTCCGAGAGCTTCTTCACCGCAAAACCCATTTCTGCAAAGCGATCCAGAATTGCCGGCAGCGCGTCGGCAGTGGGGCGGCTGCCGCAGTGCGCCAGAATGATCGCGCCGCGCAGCTGCTCGGGCGTGAGCTTGCCCGTCACCCGTTCGAGCAGGAATTCGGGCGTTTTGGTTTCGCCCACCGAGTCAAGGCTATCCAGCGTCCAGTAGATCGGCAGGTAACCATTCGCCTCGGCCAACGTCAGCACGCGCTCGTCGTAGGCGCCGTAGGGCGGGCGGAAAAATGGCCGCGCGCTGGTGCCGGGCGCGGCTTCGGCCAGCGCCGCCTCGGTGTCGCTCAATTCCCTGGCGATCGCTTCCGCGCTCAGGTTGCGCATGTCGGGGTGGCTAAAGGTGTGGTTAGCGATTTCGTGCCCGTCTGCAACGATCTGGCGCGTCAGGTCGGGGTTCTCGCTGATCCACTTCCCAGTCAGGAAAAAGGTGATCGTGACTTTGTGAGCGCGCAGGGTCGCCAGCATGTCGGCGGTTGGCTCCGAGCCAGCGCCTGCGTCGAGCGTGAGTGCCACCCAGGGCTGCGCAGTTGGGCCTTTGCGCACCAGCAG
>LJCR01000441.1 GCA_001399705.1 Kouleothrix aurantiaca | reverse complement strand
GGTTGAACGCGCCGCCAAGCACATGGCAAATTTTGTGGTGGATGCCGGTGCCGGTCACAGCCAGCGCCGCGCCGGCCAGGTACGCGCCATACAGCACATCGCTGCGCGCGGCGAGGTCGGCGGGCTGCGCAACCACCGTGGGCAGGCTGCGCGCCAGCGCGCGAATCCCTTCCTCGGCGGCCAGCGCGCTGATTGGGTTTGCGCCCGGCGCGTAGAACGCCTCGACGCAGTGCGCCAGCGCGTTGATCGCGCTTGGCCCGCTGATTGCGGGCGGCAGGCTCAGCGTCAGCTCGGGGTCGTAGACGACCAGCCGGGGCAACACATCCAGCGAGCGCCCGGTCTGCTTGCGCTGGCCGCTGGTCAGCCCGTAGATCGGCGTCATCTCCGAGCCGGCGTAGGTGGTGGGAACCGCGACAATCGGCAGGCGCTGCTCCAGCGCGACCGCCTTTGCGGTGCCAATCGTCGAGCCGCCGCCGATCGCCAGCAATCCGTCGGCACCGAGATCGCGGGCGGTGGCGCGGGCGGCCTCGGCAATTACAAGCGGCACGTGCGGGCGCACGTCGCTGAACTCGCCAACAACACGCTCGCCCAGCGCGGCCGCCAGCGCGCGGGCGTTCGGCAGCTCGCGGGGCGTGGCAACCAGCAGCACGCGCTCCAGCCCGAGTGCAGCAACTGCTGCGCCAAGCCGCGCCCGGCTGCTGCCCGCGCCAAAGATCACGCGCCCCGGCAGCGCCTCGTAGTGAAATGCCTGCATCATGTTCCTGCGCCTTTCGCGAAATTCGCCCTGTCGTGCGATTCGCGCAGAATTATGGGCCACAAGCGCGGCTTGCGCAAGCGCGAGCAAACGAAGAAGCCACAGAGGGCACAGAGTGCACGGAGAAAGGGTAAACCAAACTCAGTGTTCTCTGTGGTTATAGCACAGCCTTGCAGACATATGAGCCCGCTTCCCAAATGACCACAGACCACGGACAACCGACCACGCACTTGTGGTCAGTGGTCGGTTGTCGGTCGTCGTAACCAGAAGTGGGCTTCAGCCATGCTGTACAAGATGCTGTCGCACGTTGCCACAGAAACCCAATCTGTGGATGAATTCGCCCTACCGCTCGGCAAAGCCATCGCCCGCCTGAATGAACTCGATCCGGTTGCCGAACGGGTCGGCGGCGTAGAAGCGCCGCACGTCGGGCAGCGTTGTGTCGGGCACGATTGCCACGCCCGCCGCCGCCAGCTCGGCGCGCGCCGCCTCGAGGTCGCGCACCAGCAGGGCCGGGTGGGCCTTGCGCTGCGGCGCGAAGCCTTCTTCCACGCCCAGGTGCAGCTGCGAGCCAGGCACGGCGAACCAGCAGCCGCCGCGCGCCTGGAGCGGGCCGGGCTTCGCCAGCTCGGGCAAGCCCAGCAGCCCGCTGTAGAAGGCACGCGCGTCGGCCTCGCGGCCGGCTGGCATTGCGAGCTGGATGTGGTCGATTCCGGCGATGTCCATGCTATGCTCCTTGCTTCAATTTTCTATTACCATACGCCGCAGCGCGTGCCGCGGCCTCGTCCAAATGGCCGAGCCGCAATAGAATGGGCCTTGCACAGCAATAGGCCCTGCATATGGCGGCGCGCTGCGGTATAATCGCCGCAGGAGCAGTGAAGCAGGAGTGATGCATGACAAACCTGGACGCGGCGCTGGCCGCCCTCGCCGCCACGCGCGCCGAGCTGCTCGCGCTGGTGGGCGGGCTGGACGAGGCCGCGCTCGACCGCAAGGGCACGCTAGGCGCATGGTCGGTGAAAAACGCGCTGGCGCACCTGGCCGCCTGGGAAGAATGGGTGGCGGGCGTGCTGCCCGAGCGCATCGCCAGCGGCGCGACACCCGCCGACTTTCGCGAGCGCGCCGCGAATGAAGATCGCTTCAACGCGCTGGAAGTGGCCGAGCGCGAGGAGCTGACGCCCGACGAGCAGATCATGGAGCTGGAGCGCATCCGTGCCGAGCTGCTGCGCTACCTCGGTACGCTGCCGCCGGATGATCTGGCGCGGCGCAAGCCCTGGCCCGAGTGGGACGGCACCGTGCCGGAATACCTGCTCGCCGCGCTGGACGAACATGAGCGCGAGCACCTCGATGCGTTGCGCGCCGCATTGCAATCGCTAAACACAACAGACGGGGGCCTCACGGCATGACGAACCAGCCCGAATTCGACCGCTATATGATGCTGGAAGGCAGCTACAACATCCGCGACGTTGGCGGCTACGCCACGCGCGACGGCCGGCGCGTGCGCTGGCGGCGGCTGCTGCGCTCCGACAGCCTCCATGCGCTGACGCCCGCCAGCCAGCAGATGCTGCGCGACCACGGCCTGCGCACGATCATCGACCTGCGGCGGCCTTCCGAGGCGGCGCGCAAGCCGAATGTCTTTGCCACCGTCGCGGGCATGGATTACCGCAATATGCCTTTGTTCGACGACCGCGCCGCCGACACGGTTGACGCGCCCGCCGAAACGCTCGAAGAGCTGTATGTGCGCTACGTCGATATGTGCCAGGCGCAGTTTGGCGCCATCCTCAACACCGTGGCGGCGACAGCCGATGCCCCGCTGCTGGTGCACTGCGCGGTTGGTAAAGATCGCACCGGCCTGGTGGTGGCGCTGACGCTGGGCGCGCTGGGCGTCGCGCCCGAAATCATCGCGCAGGACTACGCGCTAAGCTATGCGCGCCTGGAGCCGCTGTTTGTGCGCGAGCGCCCCGAAGTCGCGCCCGAGCGCCTGGCCCGCTACGAGCGCATGATCCAGTCGCCGCGCGAAGCGATGGAGCACGTGCTGGCGCATATCGACGCGCGCTATGGCGGGATGGGCGCCTACATCGCCGCGCTGGGCCTGGGTGCGCCACAGATCGAACGACTGCGCAGCGAGCTGCTGGAAGAATAGCGCCTTGAGGTTGCGAAAGGAAGAGTGAATGAGCGAAGAAGACGTCGTTCTGCTCAACTCGGAAGCGCCGGTGACGGTTGACACGCTGGCCGCCGATCTGCGCGCGCTGGGCGTGCAGGCGGGCATGACGCTGCTGGTGCATTCGTCGCTCAGCCGCCTGGGCTGGGTGTGCGGCGGGCCGGTCGCGGTGATCCTGGCGCTGGAAGCGGTGCTTGGCCCCGAAGGCACGCTGGTGATGCCAACCCATAGCTCGGCGCTTTCCGACCCGGGGATGTGGCAAAACCCGCCCGTGCCCGAAAGCTGGTGGGAAACCATTCGCGCAACCATGCCGGCCTACGACCCCGACATCACGCCCACGCGCGGCATGGGCGCCATCCCCGAAACCTTTCGCAAGCAGGCCGGCGTGCTGCGCAGCGCCCACCCGAGCGACTCGTTTGCCGCCTGGGGCCGCCACGCCGCGCAAGTCACCAACGGCCACGCCCTCGCCAACGGCCTGGGCGAAACCTCGCCGCTAGCGCGCATCTACGACCTGGGCGGCTGGGTGCTGCTGCTGGGCGTTGGCCACGGCAATAACACCTCCATTCACCTGGCCGAGTACCGCGCCAACTTCGCCGCCAAGCTGCCCGAAACCCGCCACGCGCCGGTGCTGATCGAGGGGCAGCGCGTCTGGGCCGCCTACGACGATATTGTGATCGACACCGACGATTTTATTGATCTGGGCGAGTGCTTCGACGAAGACATCGGGCAGGTGCGTGCCGGCAAGGTCGGTGCCGCCGACGCTTTGCTTATGCCCCAGCGCGACTTGGTCGACTATGCAACCGAGTGGTTCGAGCTGAACCGCTGACAGCACCGAGAACCGCAGAACCGCAGAA
>LJCR01000440.1 GCA_001399705.1 Kouleothrix aurantiaca | reverse complement strand
CCGCGCCATAGGCGCTGTAGCTCTGCGCCGAGCGGCCGATATACCAGGCCAGAATGTATTTCGCCAGCTCCCAGATCACTGCTGTGAGCGCCGCGCCGAGCCAGACATCGCGCCACTGCACGACTGTGTCGGGCGGATACTTGAACAGAAGCGCAAACACCAGGGTATTCAGCACCACCGAAAGCAGCAGGCCCAGCGCCACGCCCGCTACGCTGCCCAGCAGCGGCAGGTCGCTAAATCCTTGCAGCAGCGCCTGCGAAATGCCGGTCAGCGCCATCGACACCAGCAGCAGAAAGCCCACCGCCAGCACCATGCCAAACGAAAACAGGCGCGTGCGAATTGTTTTGACGATTGTCTGCACCATGGTCAATGGCGTTGTGGGCTGGGGCACTTTCCATATCTTGTTGAAGCTCACGTCGAGCTGCTGAAACACGCCCGACGCGCCCATCAGCAGCGTGATCAGGCCAACGATTGTCGCGCCGCCGGCCTGCGATTTCACGCCGGTGAGAATGCCCGAAAGTGTTTCGCTGAGCTGGGGCGAAAAGTTGCGGCTCACCGCGCCCAGGATCTGCTGCTGCACATCGATCGCATTATCCCAGTAGCGCAGCACAAAGCCCAGCGCGGCCACCAGCAGGAGCAGCAGCGGAAAGAGCGAAAACATGGCATAATACGCCAGCGCTGCACCCAACTGCCCGGCTTCGTCTTCCAGAAACTCGCTGAAGGCTTCCTTCAGAACCGGCACGAATTCGGTCTTGAGGTTCACGGCGCGCTCCACACGTTAAAACTATCGGCGGCGCTATCATAGCATCATTATGCGTCGTAGCTGGCAAGAAGCATACCTTTGTACCACAGAATGAGTTGCAATTTCGGCTCGCCGGCTGCTAGAGTAGGGCTGTGACGGAATTGCCGCTGGTATATGGCACGGCACACAGTAAGAAGGAGTCTCCCTATGACATCATCAAACACCGACTCCGATAGCGACAAGTTCGCCGAGCACAACACCACTGAAGGGCTGGGTGACAGGGCCGCCGAAAAGGCACCAGCCAAAGAGCGCGACGCTGCAACCAAAGCCGCCAGCGAGGATCAGGCCGGAACCAGCCGTCAGGACGCGCAGCGCCAGCAGGCCGGCGCCCAAGCCGAGCACGGCCAGGCGCTCGCGCTTGGCGGCGGCAGCGCCCCAGTCGAATGGGAAGCGGGCGGCGGCGACGGCAGCCCGCAGCGCACCCTGCTGCTGATCGCGCTCGACGGCGCGACGCCCGAGCTGGCGCTGGGCGCGTGGCGCGGCGATCTGCGCCGAGCTTGAGGCGGCGGGGCACGGCCCGCTGGTGCGCGAGCGCACTGGCCTGCTGCTCGACCCGTACTTTTCGGCCAGCAAGCTTGCGCAGGTGCTGCGCGACCAGCCCGCGCTGGCGCGGCGCGCGGCGGCCGGTGAGCTGCGCTTCGGCACCGTCGATACCTGGCTGATCTGGCGGCTGAGCGGCGGGCGGCTGCACCGCATCGACCCGAGCACCGCCGCGCGCACGCTCCTGTACAACATTGCTACGTTAGCGTGGGACGACGAGCTGCTGGCGCTGTTCGATGTGCCGCGCGCGCTCTTGCCCGAGGTGGTGCCTTCGGCTGGGAACGCGGGCGAGATCATGATTGCGGGGCGGGCGCTCACCCTGCACGCGCTCTTGTGCGACCAGCAGGCCGCGCTGTTCGGGCAGGGCTGCCTGGCGCCCGGCAGCGCCAAATGCACGTTTGGCACCGGCGCGTTTCTGCTGATGAACAGCGGCAGCGCGCCCGCGCACAGCAGCCACGGCCTGCTTGGCACCGTGGCCTGGCAAACGCCCGCGCTCACACACTACGCGCTCGACGGCGGAGTGTTTGTGGCTGGCGCGGCGGTGGAGTGGCTGCGCGACGAGATGGGCATTGTCGCCACGGCAGCCGAGAGCGACGCGCTCGCGCAATCGGCCGACCCGGCGACGACGCCGCTGTACATCCCGGCGCTGGCTGGCCTGGCCGCGCCCTTCTGGCAGCCCGAGGCGCGCGGCACCATCTTCGGCCTGAGCCGCGGCAGCGGGCGTGCCGAACTGGCCCGCGCCACGCTTGAGGGGCTGGCCCAGCGCGTCGCCGACGTGGCCGGCGCGATGCAGAGCGACGCGGGTTTGCCGCTCGCCGCGCTGCGCGTGGATGGCGGGCCGGCGCGCAACCGCTTTCTGATGCAATCCCTGGCCGACAGCCTCGGCGCTGAGGTGCAGGTCGCCGCCGAAGTCGAGGCCACCGCCTCGGGAGTAGCCCATATGGCCCGCCACCACGCCCATGGCGTTCCCCTTGACGCGATCGCCGCGTCGTGGCGGGCAGCGGAGGTTTACACGCCACAAAGTACCGCAGAGACACGGGCGGCACGGCGCGCACGCTGGCAACGTGCAGTCGCACTGGCTATGGAGATGTACGCGATTGGACCTGACCGGTAACACAGGAGGATTTCCGCATGGCACCCAATCACAGCGCGTCGCACGAGCACGACGCAGACGTACACGAGCTGCACAACATGGGCTACGCCCAGGAATTGCTGCGGCGCATGAGCGGCTTTTCGAACTTCGCGATCTCATTCGCGATCATCTGCATCGTGGCGGGCGGACTCACCTCATTCCAGACGGGTTTCAACGCTGCTGGTGGCGGCGCCATCGGTATCGGCTGGCCAGTTGGCGCGCTTTTTGCGCTGATCGTCGCGCTTTCAATGGCGCAGATCGCCTCGGCCTACCCCACGGCGGGCGGCCTGTACCACTGGGGTTCGATCCTGGGCGGCAAGGGCTGGGGCTGGGCGACGGCCTGGTATAACCTGCTGGGCCTGGTCTTCGTGGTCGCGTCGGTGGATGTGGGCCTGTTCTTCCTGCTGAACGGCCTGATCCTCGGGCCGATGTTTGGCATCGACCTCACGCAGGTCGGCAATGTCGATATGCTGGGCACCACCTTCAACATCCCGCAGTTTCTGGTCGTCACGCTGATCGTCATCACGCAGGCGCTGTTCAACCACTTCGGCATCCGCGTGACGACCATGCTGACCGACTTCAGCGGCTACCTGATCTTCGCCACCGCGATCATCCTGACGATCGCGCTGCTGGCCTTCGCGCCGAGCCTTGATTTCAGCCGCCTGTTCACTTTCAAGAACTACACCGGCGACCCTGGCGCGGGCGTGTGGCCGGCCACCGAAAGCATGTTCAAGGCGTTTCTGCTGGGCTTGCTGCTGGTGTGCTACACCATTACCGGCTTCGACGCCTCGGCGCACACCTCGGAAGAAACGCGCGACGCGGCGCGAATTGTGCCGCGCGGCATGATCCAGGCGGTGTTCTGGTCGGCGCTGTTTGGCTACATTATGGTGTGCGCGCTGGTGCTGGCAATGCCAAGCCTTGATGAAGGCGCGGCGCAGGGCGGCGGCGTGTTCTACTGGCTATTTGGCAACTCGGCCATGCCAAGCCTGCTGCGCGGCCTGATCAGCATCGGCATCGTCTTCTCCAACTACCTGTGCGCGCTGGCCGGCCTGACCTCGCTTTCGCGCATGACCTACGCCTTTGCGCGCGATGGCGGCTTGCCCGGCTCGAACGCGCTCAAGACCGTCAGCACGGTGTATCGCACGCCTGTGGTGGCGATCTGGGTTGGCGCGGCGCTAACGGTGATCGGCACGCTGTACGCGCCAGCGTTTGGCGTTTTGGCGGCTGGCTGCGCGGTGTTCCTGTACCTCTCGTATGTCATGCCGATCGCGGCTGGCCTGCTGGCCGAGGGCCGCACC
>LJCR01000044.1 GCA_001399705.1 Kouleothrix aurantiaca | reverse complement strand
CGTGTTCGATGGTGGCGGCAAGCTGTGGTATGCTTGGCATAGGGAAGCTCCTCGACTGATGCGGTGGTCACAACCCGTCATCATAGCCGAGATGCTTCCCGTTTGCTTAACTTGATGCCTATGGGGCTGGGACCCGGTCGAGAACTCCTCGCTGGTACCCTGGCTCACCGCCACCGCGTTGATTCACGCCATGCTGGTCCAGCGCACGAACGGCGGGCTGCGCAGATCGACATTCGCGCTGGCGATTCTGACCTATATGCTGGTCTTCTACGCGACGTTCCTGACCCGCAGCGGAGTCCTGTCCAACTTCTCAGTCCACTCGTTCGCCCAGGAGGGGCTGAAGGTCATTATGACCACAGCGCTCGGTGTCATTACCGTCAGCGGCGTCGCAGTGCTGGTGTGGCGCTGGCGCGATATCCCGAGCCGGCCGCTCTCCGAGAAGCTGCTCTCGCGCGAGAGCTTCTTTGTCCTGCTGATCCTGGGATTACTGGTGATCGCCACTGTGATTGGGATTGGCACCTCAATGCCAGTGATCTCGGCCATCCCCGGCGTCGGCCACACGCTCCAGCGTTTCCTCGGAGCGGCATTCGAGCTGGATGACGGCACGCGCTACAACCCGAACGCATCGCCATTCACCGACGGGCGGTTCGGCCTCGTAGGCAGCTTCTACACCGCCACGGTTCCGCCGCTCGGAGTTATCCTGGCGCTGCTGCTGACTATCGGACCGTTGCTGGGCTGGCGCGACACGAACATGCGTCACCTGCTCAAAGCGCTGCGCTGGCCGGCGCTGGCCGCGGTGGCGCTCACCTGCGGCGTGCTGCTGATCGGCGTGCGGGACCCGCTGCCGCTGGCCTATATCGGCCTGGGCACGTTCGCCGCCGGAACAAATGTGGTAATGATCGTCCGCACCTTGCGCAGCGGCTGGCTGCGCATCGGCGGCTACCTGGCGCATGTTGGGATGGCCGTGCTGATCGCCGGCGTGGTCGGCTCGACATCCTATGCGACGCCAGACCAGAAGATCGTTGTATCAGCGGGTGACGCTATCCGCGCCTATGGCTATGACTTCACCTTCAACGGCTGGCGTACCACGCCGCAGGGGAAGGGCATGCTCGACATGACGGTGCGGCGGGACAACGACACCTTCAGCGCGACCCCGCTGCTGTACTATAATAAGCGGATGGGCGCGACAATGGCGACGCCCTCGATCAAGAGCGAATTCGTGCAGGATCTGTACATCTCGCCCGTCGAATACCAGCCGCCGATCGACCGCAACACCGCGCAGCTCCTGGTCAACGACAAGAAGGAGATTGGCCCCTATACGATCACGTTCCTGGGGTTTGACGCCGCCGCGATGCATGAGGGCGACAGCGGCGATATCGGCGCGCGGCTCCGTGTGACGTATCAGGGGCAAGACACGATCGTCAAGCCCATCATCCGGCTCATCGCGAACGAGAGCGATCCAGCAAAGGCGTTCCAGCGGATCGCGGCAGTGCTGCCCGGCGGCAAGGATGTGGTGTTCGAGGACTTCGATCCGGTCCAGCGCTGGGCGTTCGTCCGGGTGAACGGACTGAATTTGCCGGTCGATCCGGCCAAGGCAGTGGTGACCGTCAGCCTCAAGCCGGGGATAGTCTTGGTCTGGCTCGGCATCGTCATCGGCGTGCTGGGCGGGCTAATCGCACTGCTGCGGCGCACACTTGAGGGCCGGGCGCGCCTGGGTGGGCAGCGGGTGCGGCTCCCGCGCGGACTGGGCGAGCTGGCGAAGAGCTTTGGGTTCGGCACGACCAGGCAGCAGCCGGCGGAGTAGCGTTGTTCTGACATAGAATGGTACCAGCCTTCCAAGACCAGGAACAAGCATGAACGAGCGTGCGCAGCCTCGTTCGAGGACTGCGCACGCTTGTGCGCTCGTTTAGTTCTTCTGCTGCATGGTCTTGCCATAGAAGGGTGCCTGCTGATTGCCGCCCGGGCCTGACTGCGGTTCCCTGGTCACCGTTACCTCGCACCCGCACTTTGGGTCATGGCACTGGTAGAGGTTCCTTTTTTCCAGGCCATTGTGTCTGATCTCTTGTCGGTTGCTGCCTCTATCTCTGCCTCACGCACGCTGCATCTTTGTGGGAAGGAGCCGGCCAGCAAATGAGTTGATAAGCACCACACTCACACTCACCGCCATCGCCAGCATCGCCCACACCGGCTGAACAACTCCACTCACTGCCGCGAGAACGCCGATCCCATTGAAGGCAAGCGCAAGCGCGACATTGATGGCGGTCAGGTTGTAACTTCGCCGGGCAAGCTCGCGGGCCTGGCCAAGTGTTTCAAGCCGCTCGCTGACAAGCACCACATCAGCCGCATCAATGGCGATGTCGGTTCCGGCACCAATCGCAATGCCGACATCAGCTTGCATTAAGGCCGGAGCGTCGTTGATGCCATCGCCGACCATTGCGACCTTTGCTCCCTGCGCCTGAAGACGGCGGATTTCGTCTGCCTTGTCTCCGGGCAGTACCTCGGCAAGCACCCGAGTAATACCCAGCGCATCGGCAACCGTCTCAGCTGTCTGGCGGTTATCACCGGTGAGTAGCACAACATCAAGCCCCAGGCGCTTGAGCTGTGTGACCATCTCTTTTGCTCCATCTTTGAGCTGGTCTGAAACGGCAAGCAAGCCGGTTGCCTTTCCATCAACCGCGACAAGCACCGCTGTTTGCCCCTGCGCTCGCGAACGCTCCAAAAGCGGTTGAAGTGCCAATGTATCGATACCCTGCTCGCTCAAAAAGCGTGCGGTGCCGACCAGCACAGTGTGTCCCTCCACGGTTGCAAGAACGCCACGGCCGGGGCGCGCATCAAAGGTCGTGGGAGTTGAGAGCGTCAATCCCTGCTCCTTCGCCGCGGTGACAATGGCGTGCGCAAGCGGGTGCTCCGAGAGGCTCTCAGCACTCGCTGCCAGACGCAGCACCTCCTGGCCACCGCCATCCGCTGCCTGGCAATCCGCCAGCGTGGGTTTCCCCACCGTCAGCGTTCCGGTCTTGTCGAAGACAATAGTTCTGACGTTTTTGAAGACGTGGAATGCCTCACCAGAGCGCATCAGGATGCCTCGCTCTGCTGCCTCGCCGCTCGCCCGGACAATCGCGAGCGGTGTCGCCATGCCGAGTGCGCATGGGTAGCCCATAATCAGTACGCTTAAGGCGGCAAAGCCTGCTCGCAACCAATCAGGCTGTCCCACCCATACCGAGGGAAGGAGTGTCCAGACAAGCAAGCCCACCGCACTTGCCGCAAACACTGCTGGCACGTAGACGAGTAACACCCGGTCAACCAGCCGCAAAATTCCTGGCTTCATTGCACGGGCTTCCGCGACCTGGCGCGCGACGTTTCGCAGGAATGTATCTTTGCCGACGGCACTCACCCGAATAACGAGGCTACCGGTCTGGTTGAGCGCGCCGCCAATGACGGTATCCCCTGGTAGTTTGTCATGTGGGATAGGCTCACCGGTGACCAGGCTCTCATCAACGGCTGAGGCGCCATCGACGGTCACCCCGTCCACTGGAATGCGCTCACCGGGTCGCACACGAACCAAATCGCCCACGGCCAGGCGGTCAAGCGCCACCTCAACCTCTTCCCCATCTGCCTCAATCCGGCGCGCTGTCGGCGGCTCTAGCGACAGGAGCCGGCGCACCGATTGTGAGGCGCGCACGTGCACAAGAACCGAGACGTAGCCACCGATAAGGTGGAAAGCCAGCACAAAGACGGTTGCGCCAAAGAAGCCACCGGCCGGCACTGCTGGAATGAGCAAGCCCACACCACCGCCAATCACGCCACCAAGAGCCGAAGCCGAGACCAGTACATCTTGATTGAGAATACCGCGCCGGATTGACTGGTAGCCGTTGCGCACGATGATAAAGCGCGCTGGGCCAAAGGAGGCAAACAGCGCCAGTGCCGCCATTGTCAGTGTCCGCCAGAGGCTTGGACCCTCAAACACGGTTATGAGCATGAGCGCCGATGCGGCGATAAGCAACACACCCGCGATAATAGCCTTGCGCAGCGCGATCCGTAGTTCACGCTCCTCTTGGGCAAAGATTTCTGCCTCATCTGGTGCATGAACCGTAAAACCAATGTCCTCGAGAGCCTGCTCAATGGCGACGGCGCTCACTCGTGTCGGGTCATAGTGCACGAGGGCCTCTTGATGGGCAATACTGACCTGCACCTCTTGGACCCCGCCAAGCAGACCAAGTGTGGTATGGATTGACTTCGTGCATAGTGAGCAATGCATACCGCCAAGCTTCATTTGCAGCTTTGCGGCACCATTTCCGGGAACGACCTCTTCGTGGGGAGGTGCATCCTCTTCTACCGTCTCCGACTGAGACGCTGCGCCATCGGTTGTCGTCACCTCATAGCCCATCTGCTCAAGACGCGCCCGGACCTGTTCAGGTACAACTTTGGTCGGATCAACAGTAACCGTAACCTGCTGCGTTTTGGCGCTGGCCTGCACGTCCTCAATACCTGGCATGTGCCACAGTGCAGTACCGAGGCGCTGCTCACACCCGGCGCAATTGAGCTTTTGCTCACCCGTGATTCGAAAATTGATAGTCTGTGCCACAGTACACCTCCATTGTATCTGTTGTAGCAGGTGAAGAAGTGCCCTGCGCCTGCTACACGAGTGTACTATACACCTTCCAGCCAACTGGAATGTCAAGGGGAAATGTGTTAGCATTATTTCAAAATGAGATGAAGAGGTATCAAGATGGAATACACGGCAACTGCACATCAGGTGCGTATAGGCGAACTGGCCACTGAACTAGGGATTAACCCAAAGACAATACGCTATTATGAGGAAATCGGTCTGCTGCCACCTGCAAAGCGGACTGACAACGGTTATCGGCTCTACGGTGATGCTGACCGTGAGCGGTTGCATTTTATCAGTAAGGCAAAGGCGGTCGGACTGACGCTTGAGGAGATTGGCCAAATTCTGGCGTTGCGGCGCACCGGCGCCCCGCCGTGTGAGCACGTCGTAGGACTCCTTGATCACAAACTACGGGCCGTGGAGGAGCAACTCCGCACGCTCTCGGACTTCCGCACGGAGCTGCTGACGCTCCGTGAAGAAGCACGTCAAACGCGGCACACGGATGCCTGTGTCTGTGGGATTATTGAACAACACACAGCACGCCACGGAGAGGAGTAGAAAGGGCCATGAACCGGGCCGAACGGTGCGCCCAATGGACCTGAAAGTTGTTGCTTTAAGACGACCGCCCGGCCGTACTTACGCCAACCATATCCGATCTGCGACCATCGCTCCAAACAACAGCGCCAGGTAGAGTAATGAGAATTTGTAGAGTCTCCAGGCAGCGCCGATTGTCCCTTCACGTCGTAGTCGCAGGGCGTAACGAGTAAAGATGGCGCCAAGTGCAAGCGCCATCAGCAGGGTCGCTAGCGCTGCGAGGACTCGGTGCGTCATCGCGATTAGTGCCAGATCGCTGGGCGCAGGGCAGAACGGCAGTGCGAGGCAGTCCCAGACGGCACGGCGATCAGTGACGAGCGCGCCGACAACCAGCGCGAGGTAAAGCGCGCCAGCGCTTGCGATCGCCAGAGTGCGGTAGCGTCGCTGCACTGCCTGTGCGCGGCCAGCGAGTCGTGGCTGCGCAGTAACGGGGCCGAGTTGAGTATTCGTGTAGATATACAGCGCAGCCCCAAGCGCTATCATCGCTATGGCGCTCACTACCGCACCCGTCATCGCGGGTACAAACCCACCAAACACTGTCAACCCGTACCCTGCAATTGCAGTGGCGGTGAGGAACCAGCGTGCGCCGCCTCCGGTGAGCGTTGGCGAAGATTCGGGTGCGCTTTGGTCATGCATAAGACATCTCTTCCGTGATTCTTCTGGCTGGCGCGCGTGAAATAATCACCATGGTTACAGCCCAGGCGGATAGTCCAAGCGCTACCATCCAACTCTACCCGTGCGCCTGCGAGCGCGCTATGTATCCTCAAAGCCGCAAGAGGGCTCTGTTACCTGATCAAGCCAGGTACGTGGCCACTAGCGACCGACGAAGAGCTCCCTGATCCACTCTTCCAGGCTGAGCACCCACTGCGTGAGCGATGTCTGCACCGCCCAGCGGCTCAGCGTCGTGAGCTGGCCGGTCGCCAGCAGTACGCCCATGGCGATCAGCAGCAGGCCGCTGGCGATGCTAGTGGTGTGGAGGTAGAGCGTGGTGAAGCCCAGATTGAGCGAGAAGCCCCGCCCGCGCAAGATCCGCCGGACACGCGAGTTGCGGTCACACCGGCTGAGGTAAGTCGCGAGGGCGATCAGCGGCATGCCAAGGCCGAGTGCGTAGATAAACGCCAGTACGGCGCCCTGCGCCACCGCCAGGCCCTGTGTTGTCGCCAGCATCGTGAGCAGCGCGCCCAGGATGGGGCCGACGCACGCGGTCCAGCCGAGCGCGAAGGTCGCACCGTAGACGTAGGCGCCCGCCACACCCACGCCAGGCCGGCCGGCAATCTGGATGCCAGAAAACCCCTTACCGAGGATACTCATGACGCCGAAGCCGATCACAACCATGCCGCCGATGAGCGTGAGCGTTGAGAGGTTGCGGAACAGCAGCTGGCTTAATGCGGTCGCGCTGGCGCCGAGCACGACTATCGTCGTTGCCACGCCGAAGAAGAATGCCATCGTAGTCAAAATCATCCGCTCGCGCCCGGACTGAACAGTGTAGGCGAAGTAGGCCGATAGTACAGGCAGACAGCAGGGCGAGAGGAAGCTGAGCATGCCGGCAAGGAACGCCGCAGGCGCCAGTACCAGTGCGCTCGCGCCGCCGGTTGGCGAAACGATCTCCTGCCCGCCACTACGCAAGCCCAGCAGTGCGATCAGCGCGACGGCTAGCACCGCGCCAAAGCCGACGAGCAGCGGGCGCGCCCAGGAGCGATCTGGCGGCGCGGTCTCGGTAGCGCTCGCTGGCGCTGGACGGACATCATAGCTCGACATAATACCTCCAACTACATGCAGGGTTGCCATTGAGTTGAGCCACGGGTACTGCTCCGTTCTCCTGGTACGAACGCTACTTCGTTACAATCGCATATCCCGCCCGTTCCCACGCGATCATGCCTCCGTCCAGATTCCACACGTTGGTGTAGCCGGCTTTGACCAGCTCGCGCGCGGCGATGTCGGACATACGCCCACTGCGGCAGTACACCACAATCTTCGCGTTCTTGTCAGTGGGGTACTCGTTAAGCTTTCGCGTGGTCTGGTCGAATGGGATGAAAGCGTCAGTAGGCCCGATCTCGCCCTCATAGGGGATGTGCGTGTTGACGAAGAAGAAGTCCTTGTTCTTCAACATCTCGGCGAACTGCTGCGGCGCGACGTTGCTGTACGCGCCGCCCGCGACCCGCAGTGGTACGCCTGCCGGCGCAGCGGCTGGCACCTCGCCGCCGCAGCCGGACAGCAGCACAAGCGCGGCGAGTGCGATCGGCAGGAGCCGCCAATGCTTTCCCATCATGCTGTTCATACAGTTTCCTTAGCCGTTCACTGCTTACCGAGCGCCGCATCGAAGATCAGCGTGTCGATCAGCTGCTCGACCGGCGCGCGGTCGTCGGTGAAGGGGGCGTAGCGCGCCGTCTCAATGCGGAACTCACGGATCGGCGCGGAGCCTAGACGGAGCGACCAATCCATCACTGCGCGCAGCGTGGGGTTTTGCATCCGCGCGTAGTTGGCCTGAAAATTCGCCACGCCATCACCCACCGGCCGGTTGACCCCAACGACAATCTGATTGGCGAAGCCGGCGGTGTCGATGATGAATACCTGTGGAAAGACCTCGCGCATGGTGCTGGCAAGGGCCTGCCCCAGCCGGTCGTCGCCACCGACCCCCTTGCCGGCGTTCACCACGGCCACGCCGTCGGGGGTCAGTCGCGAGCGGACGAGTTCGAAAAACTCGACGGTCGTCAGGTGAAACGGCACATACGGCTGCCGGTAGGCGTCCAGACCAATGACATCGTACGCCCCTTGATTGGTCGTCAGCCAGTAACGCGCGTCCTGCGCGTGGACACGGTAGTTCGGATAGTCAGTCGCGACCGCGCTGTCGCGCATACCAAAGTACTCGCGGCCGAGCGCGATGATACGCGGGTCGATCTCCACCGCGTCGATCCGCGTTCGCGGGCCGTACGTCGCGAGAAACTGCGCCGGTACCGTGCCGGTGGCCGAGCCGAGCATTGCCAGGCTCGCCACCGCCGAAGGATCTCGATCCGGCACGAAGTACGGCGCCACGGCAAAGTAATCCCACGGCCCGCCGCCTGTCAGTAGATCCAGCGGATCGCCGGTTTCCTCGAAGCGCGTGTTACGGATGGACTGGATCGCCTGGCCCTCGTTCATGATCAGGTTGACCGTCATGCCACGCGGCGTCTCCCGCGTGGCGACCTGGAGGTAGTTGTACGCCGATTCTTCTTCAGCGACCAGCACGCAGCCTAAGCAATCGGCCGACTTGATGCTGTCGCGCGTCGCCGTCGTATAGTAGAACAGGCCGGCGACTATCAGCAGCGGCAGCAGGTAGCGCCAGTCGCGCAGGCCGAGCAGGCCCGTGATGATCAGGAACACGGCGATCAGGTAGATCGTGCGGGTGGTGCCGATCGCTGGAATGAGGTACAGTGCGGCCAGAAACGTGCCAACGATCGAGCCGACGGTCGACAGTGCCGACAGTGCGCCGGCCACACTGCCAGCTACCGCCACACCGGCCTCGACCCGTTTGAGTTGGAGCCGGACGGCGAACGGACTGACCATCGCCATCAGGATGACCGGCAGGGAAAACAGAACGAGCACGCCGAACAGCGCGCCCAGGAAGCCGCCGACCAGGAACTGCGCCAGCGCCTGCTGGGCGAAGCGCAGGATCGGGGCTGAGAGGAGCGGGATGAATCCGGTCAACAGGCCAGCCCAGACGATCACCTGGTAGAGCGTCCGCTCGTCGGGTCGGCGATCGGCGAGCGAACCGCCGAGGCGATAGCCGATCGCCAAATAGACCAGCGTCAAGCCGATCACGGCGGCCCAGATCGGCTGGGAGGTGCCGAAGTAGGGGGCCAGCAGCCGGGAGGCGACCATCTCGATCCCCAGGGTGCCGATGCCCGCGAAGAAGACCACCAGCAGCAGAAAACGACTTGAGCGTACGACCACATCGCGCTGTGCCGGGATGGATTGTGTTGCTGATTCACGTTCCAATGGTGTCTCGTCCTTCCAGGGTTGTACAACACGCCGCCGCGGCTCACGATCTCGCGGCCTTAGGGCTGGCCGCCTCGTGCGGCGATGGCATTACGGTGTCTGCTGGTTGACCTGCTCCTGTGCGGCCCGGATGTCCGCCGGCCAGCGGCTCTTAATGTAGGCTAGCACCGCCCAGATCTCATCGTCGCTTAGGGCGCCACCAAAAGGCGGCATGCCGCTCTGGTAATCCGACGGCACGGCCGCCTGCCCGCCACGCTTGACGATGTCGAACAACAGCACGTCGGCGTGGTGCCAGGTGTGGCCGTTCACATCGTGTGGCGGCGCGGGGCGCGGTCCGTTCAGCGGCCCTTCTTTCCAATTCGGCTGACCCTCCAGATTCATGCCGTGACAACTGGCACACCGCGCGGCATACACCTGCTGACCAAGCGCGACCTGCCGGACGTCGTTTGGGTCGGCGCGGCCAGTTCGGGTCGCGCCGCGCAGACTCAGCGCGACGAAACCAACCACCAGCGCCGCGATTAGGCCGGCGACGAAGATTCGCATGCCCCTGCCGCGCGGCATCTCATGAGACTCCGTCACCTTCGCACCTCCACCCCCGCTGAACAACGTACGAGAAACACATGCCGCAGTCCGAACCGGCGAGGCTGACGTACCC
>LJCR01000439.1 GCA_001399705.1 Kouleothrix aurantiaca | reverse complement strand
CGTCACACCCACGCCCACGCTCAGCGCCGAAAAGTCGGATTACCTGACCGGCGACGCCAACAACAATGGCAAGCCCAGCCCGGGCGACACGCTCACCTACCTGGTGCGCATCACCAACAAGGGCCAGGTGGCGGCCAGCAACGTCGTGTTCAACGACGACCCGTCCAGCTTCTTCACCAACATCACATTCAGGGCCGGCAGCGTCGTCACCAGCCAGGGCACGATTCTCAAAGGCAACACAGCCGGCGACACAACGATTCAGATCGCGATCGGCACCCTGCCACCCGGCGCCAGCGTCAATATTAACTTCGACGTCGTCGTTAAAAATCCGGTCAGCCCGAATTTGGTGAAGAACCAGGGCACCATTCAGGCGTCGAACGCGCCAGTAACACTCACCGACGACCCCGACACGCCCGCACCGAACGATCCAACCGTCACATTCATTCCGCCAGGCGATGTGCCAACGGCGATTCAGCTGCTGAGCTTCACGGCGCGCTGGCAAGGCCAGCAGGTAGCGGTGCGCTGGGCCACTGCCGCGGAAATAAACACGTGGGGCTTCCATCTCTTCCGAAGCGCCACCCAGCAGCGGGCCAGCGCTACCCGAATCACGCCTGCAATCATACTGGCCTCGGGTCGTAATGGTGGCGCAACCTATTCATGGATTGACACGCCCGGTAGTCAGGCTACAATATATTATTATTGGCTGCAGGAAATCGAGCAGGATGGCACGACACACGAGTATGGCCCTATCGTGACGCCCGCCAGCTAGCTCGCTCGTTCACCCCGACTGGCTGCGGCACATGCTTGTAGCATGTGCCGCAGCCGCCGCGCTACATCCCATCCATGCAGCGCATTTGCGCCGATAACCCAGCGGCGCGGAAAAGATTTCTTTTGTGTTTGGGAAAAAGGAGTTGTTTTCATGAAGCAATCGGCATGGAAATTCAGTTTTTTGATGTTTTGGCTCAGTCTTATTGTGATCGCAATGTTCGCCACTTCATCTTCACGCACATCGGCCGCGCCGCTGGCTGCCATCACCGGCACGCCCACCGAGCAGGCCACCCACACACCCACCAACACGCCTGATACAAGCACCAGGACGCCAACCGCCACCCCGCACCGCGACAAGCCCGGCATTGCCGACCCGCTGGTCACCAAGTCGGTAAATGTGAAAGAAGCGCGCATTGGCGACGAAGTCACGTTCACCATCAAAGTGACGAACCGCGGCAACGACACCGCCAACGACGTGGTGGTGACCGACCCCATCCCCGATTATATGGACGTGATCGAGGCGACTACCACGCGCGGCAATGTCTCGAGCAATGGCCGCACCGTGATCGTGAATATCGGCCCGGTCGCGCCGGGCGAGGAGATCACCATTCGCATTCGCGTGCGGGTGAACGAGCGCGCCCAGCCACCCGTCGGGCGCAATGGCGTCAGCATCACCACCAGCAGCCTCGGCGACGACCCCGGCAACAATAGCAGCGAGGTGACATTTGGTATTGTTGGCGAGGCCACGCCAAGTGCTGAGCCGCCCACAGCCACACCAGTGCCCACCGTCGCGCCGCGCCGGCTCCCGCGCACCGGCACAAACGATAGCGACAAGGAGCTGATCATACTGGGGGCGCTGGTGGGCCTGGTTGCGTTTGCCCTGAGCTTGCTGATGCGCCGCCTGCGGCAATATTAGGCAGCTTTTCAGGAAAATACAAAGAGCCGTCGCGGCGCGCGACGGCTCTTTGCTTGCCAGGGAACAGATTCACTCGTGGTAGGGATCGTCGGCGTTCAGGTAGGCGCGCATCGCCAGCCGCTGCGGGTGAGCGAGCAGCCAGGCTTTCACACGGCGCAGCTCGGCGTAGTCGCCGGCGCCAAACTTCTCGCGGTAGATCGTGGCCATGCGGGCGGCATGCTCGGCGGCGCGCAGCCGGTGAGCCTTGCCGCCCGCGCAGCGATCGAGCGCTATGGCCCCAAGGACGGCGCAGTCGTGGTGGGCTTCCGGCCCGAGGCGGTGCTGCTGCGCAACGATGGCCCGCTCGCCGCCGAAGTCTACGCGTCCGACCTGCACGGCGCGTATACGATGCTGCATCTCGCGCTGAGCGATGGCACGGTGGTGCATGCCCGCTCTGCCCGCGAACTCAGCTACCCGATTGGCACAGCGCTGCGCTTCGACCTCGACCCCGAGCAGGTGCGGTTTTTCGACGCGCAATCAGAACGATCCATCAGTCTGCAGTAGGCAGCAACGTTGTGTTTATTGAACATCAATGGCCGCGCTGGAAATGCCATCTGCCGACTGTTACCTGCCGACTGGAGACATAATGGCAAACATCGAACTCAAAAACATTACCAAGCGCTTTGCGAAAACCACCGCGCTTGCCGACGTCTCGTTCGACATTCGCGACGGCGAGTTTTTCGTGCTGCTTGGCCCGAGCGGTGCGGGCAAAACCACCACGCTGCGCGTGATCGCCGGGCTGGAGCAGCCCGACAGCGGGGGCGTGCTGTTCGACGGCGCGCCAGCCGACGCGATGACCACGCCCGAGCGCGACGTGGCCTTTGTGTTCCAGCAGTACTCGCTCTACCCCACGATGACGGTGTTCGACAACCTGGCCTTCCCGCTGCGCGCGCCATCGCGCCAGATACCCGAAGCCAGCATCAAGGAGCGCATTGGCGAAGTGGCCGAGAAGCTGCGCATCACGCACCTGCTCGACCGCAAAACGGCGCGGCTTTCAGGCGGCGAGATGCAGCGCGTGTCGATTGGCCGCGCGATTGTGCGCGACCCGCGCATTTTCCTGATGGACGAGCCGCTCTCGAACCTCGACTTCAAGCTGCGCGAGGCGCTGCGCGTTGAGCTGAAGCACTTGCAGAAAACCCGCGCCAGCACCACGCTCTTTGTCACCCACGACCAGATCGAAGCGCTGACCATGGCGGATCGTATCGCCGTGCTGAATAATGGCAAAGTGGTGCAGATCGGCACGCCGCACGACATCTACGACCGCCCGGCCACGACCTTTGTCGCGCAGCTGGTTGGTTCGCCGCGCATCAACCTGCTGCCGGCCGCGCGCGACGATGGGCGTGTGCATGTCGATGGCGCGCCAACCGCGTTTGAGGCGAATGGCGCGGGCGCGGCGCTGCCCGGCAGCTTCACGCTGGGCGTGCGCCCGGAAGATATTCAACCGCGGCCCGAAGGCGCGTTTGCCGGCACCGCCGCCCTGCTGGAGCCATTGGGCGTCGAGACGCTGGTGTATATCAAGGCGGGCGAGCGCACGCTGGTGAGTTCGGTGCCGGGCATCTCGCGCTATGCGATTGGCGACGCGGTGCGCTTTAATATTGTGCGCGAGCGGCTGCACTACTTCGCGCCAAATGGTGCGCGCGTGAGCAGCCAGTAGGCAGTATCCGGTAGGCAGAAAGCAGTGGACGTGCACGTAATAACGCCACACTGCCTACTGCCTACTGCCGACTGCTGACTGAGGAGAGAGTATGCAATTCGGCGTCAACACATGGGTGTGGGTGTCGCCGCTGAGCGACGCCGCGCTGCGCGAGCTGGCCCCCAAGGCCGCCGCGCTTGGTTTCGACATGATCGAACTGCCGATCGAAGCGCCCGGCGACTTCGACCCGGCGGCGGCGCGGGCGGTGCTGCGCGACTGCGGGCTGGGAGTGAGCGCCGCCGCTGCGATTTCGCCCGAGCGCGACCTCATCCACCCCGACGAAAACATCCGCGCGCAGGGTGTCGCCTATGTGCGCGAGTGCATCGAGATCGCCCACGCTGCTGGCGCGACAAACCTG
>LJCR01000438.1 GCA_001399705.1 Kouleothrix aurantiaca | reverse complement strand
GCGTGGGTGTAGCCCATGCGCGCGCCAGCACGTCGACTCCTGATGGTTGCTGGCCAGCACCGCGCCATCCGCGCCAACCAGGCGCAGTTCCAGGCGCAGGCGCGCGCTTTCGGCCAGCTCAGGCGTGTCGAAGGCGAGCGTGCCAAGCAGGCGCGCCTGCCCCTGCTCACAGGCCACGTTCTTGATCTCGCCGCTGATCGCCGGCCAGCCAGCCAGCCGCCATTCCAGCGCCGCGCCGCTCAGATTCGCAGCCGAAAAGTGCGAGAGCGATACGCTCACTTCGCAGCGGTCGCCGGCCCACAGCACCGCGTGCGCGGTCGTCGGCACCAGCATGTCGTCGGCATTGATTGCCGCCAGTTCGTCATAAAATGCCTTGGGGTTGCGGCACATGTCGAGCAGACCGTTGCATTCCCAATGCACGTCGGTGAACTCGGTGATGACGTAGCCGACGATGCTGGGGTACAGGCGCATGCGCTCGATCTCATACTTCAGCGCGTTGAACTCCGAGCGCTGGCTGGCGGCGCTCAGGTCGCCCAGCGTCGGGAAGACCTTGTCGAGGTGGAAGCGCGCAAAGCGCTCGTTGATGCCGTGCGGGTACACCACGCCATCGCCCCATTCCAGCCCGGTCTCGAACCACCAGGGGTCGCGCCCGCCATAGCCTTCGCGCAGCAGCTCGACATTCGGCAGGCCCCAGTTGCCGAATTCCGACACCAGCAGCGGCTCGTGGCCGGTGGTGCGCACCTCGGGGGTGTGCGTGCGCGGGCCGCGCTTCCAGAAGTTGCCGCGCAGGTCGCGCCAGTCATCGAAGTTCGCGTAGCTATGCGCAAACGCCCAGTCAGGCCGCGCCGCAAAGGTCGCCACCCACTCATCCCACTGCGCCGCGTGATCGGGCATGGCGTAGTAGTTGTGGAAGTCGAGGATGTCGGTCACGACGTGGAAGTTGCCGTAGCAGGCCGAGTTGCCCACGATCAGGCGGTGCGGGTCGAGCTGCTTCATGAAGTCGTAGGTGTCGGCCAGCCAGGCGCGATGATCGGCGTTCGCGCCCAGGTCGGTGCCCCAGTTTTCATTGATAATCGTCCAGATGATGATTGAGGGATGGTTCCAGTCGCGCGCGACCATGCCTTCGAGCGTGGCGCGGGCGCGGCGCTTGGCGGCGGCGGTCAGGTTCTGCCAGTTGGGCAGTTCCGTCCAGATCAGCAGGCCGGCGCGGTCGGCGGCGTCGTAGTAGCGCGGGTCGGTGATTTTGATGTGCGTGCGCAGGCAGTTCAGGCCCATGTGCTGGGCTTTGGCGAACTGGTCGGCAATCGCCTCGTCGCTGAACGGCGTGTAGATTAGGTCGGGGTAGTAATCCTGGTCGAGCGCGCCCCGAAGATAGATGATTCGGCCGTTGAGCAGAATGTGCCCTTCGGACGAGGTGGCGATGGTGCGCATGCCAAACGTTGCGCTCATGCTGTCGCTGCCCAGCGTTGCCGCGAGGGTGTAGAGGTTCGGCTGCCCAATATCCCACAGCAGCGCGTCGAAGATTGGCAGCGCTACGGCGAGCGTGCCCGCGCCCGCCGCGATCGTGTGCTCGGATGTGCTTGTGCTGCCCTGCGGGTCGGTCAGCGCAAGCGTTACGGCTGTGTCGTTTGCGGCGGGCTGGTTCAGGCGCACTTCCACCCGCGCCTGCGCGCTCGGCACATCGGGCGTGACGCGAATGGCGGCAATATGCGTGGCCGCGCGCGTTTCGAGGTAGACGCTCTGCCAGATGCCGCCAAGCGGGCCATACCAGCTTTGCTTGCCGTGCGGCACTTCCGAAAAGGGGTAGTCGGGGAAGCGCGCCGTGTCGGTGCTGGCATCGACCACTTTCACCACCAGCTCGTTCGGGCCGTCGGTGCGCAGCGCGGCGCTGGCATCCAGCTCGAAGGGCAGGTAGCCGCCCTCGTGTGCGCCCAGCAACTGGCCGTTCAGCCACACCGTCGTGTGATAGTCGACCGCGCCGAAGTGGAGGATGGAGACGAAGGACGAAGGACGACCGACCACCGATTGATCAGGCCCAGCGTTCGTCTTTTGTCCTTCGTCCTTCGTCATTGGAAAGGTGTGGCGATACCACGCCACGCCGCTGTAGTCGCGCATGTCGTCGAACTGCGCTTGCCATGGGCCCGGCACGCGGATCGCGCGCGGCGTGGCGGCCAGGGCGTCGTGGCCCAGCTGGCCCTGTGGGTCGGGAAAGAACTCCCAGGTGCCATCAAGTGTGATCCGGGTGCGGGACATCGGGTTTGGCTCCTTGTACGGTTGCGGGTTTGGAAGTTAGCAAGTTTACAGGTTGCAGGTTGGCAGGTTGCAGGTTGGCAGGTTGAATATCACGCTCCCTGCCAACTGCCAACTACCAACTGCTGACTGTTTGGTTGTGCGGTTCTGAGGTTCTCGGTTCTTGGTTCGTCCCCTAGCGGCTGGCTTTTTCGATGGCGGCGGGGCGCTGCTGCACGGCGCGAATGCGCTCCATGTCGAACTTGGTGCCGCGGTCGAAGGTATAGATGCCGTTCTGCTCCTGATACACGTCGGTGAGCTGGGTGTAGCAGTAGCCAAACATCAGCGGGTCGCCCAGCAGGGCGTCGAACAGGCCCTCGAAGCGCGTGTAGAACTCGTCGAGCGAGCGTACGCGCTCGCCATAGCCCCACGAATCTTCGCCCTCCTTGGCGACCGGGCTCCACCAGATGCCGCCGAACTCGCTGACGAAATAGGGCTGGCCGCGATAGGGGATCGACTGATCGCGATTCGAGCCGTGCGCCGGGTTCAGGTAGGGCGTGCCGTCGGCCAGGCCAGCATGGCGAATCTTGAAGGTGGCGGGGTTCTGGTCGTAGTCGTGGCTGTCGTACACATCGGCCTCGGGCACGCGGTGGGCATAGCCCGAGGTATCGAGCACCGGGCGGGTGCTGTCCATCGCCTTGGTAGCCAGGAACATGCCGCGCGTCACATCATCCAGCACGCTGGTGCGGTCGGTGAGCTGCTGCCAGGTTTCGTTCAGCGGGCACCAGCCAACAATGCTTGGGTGCGAGTAGTCGCGCTCAATCGCCTCCAGCCACTCGGTGATATAGCTCGGGCCGGGGCGCTGGTGGTCATTCTCGGGGCCGAAGTGGCTGCAACCCCAGTCGGGGAACTCGCCCCACACAATGTAGCCCATGCGGTCGGCGTGGTAGAGGAAGCGCTCCTCGAAGACCTTCTGGTGCAGGCGCGCGCCGTTGAAACCGGCATCCATGCTGAGCTGAATATCGCGGACCAGCGCTTCGTCGCTCGGCGCGGTCAGGATGCCGTCGGGGTAGTAGCCCTGGTCGGGCACCAGGCGCTGGAACACGGCCGCGCCGTTGATCCTGATCGCCTTGCCGTCGATGGTCACGCTGCGCAGGCCGGCATAGCTCTGCACGTGGTCGATCACTTCTTCGCCGTGCAGCAGCTCGATGTCAAGATCGTACAGGAAGGGGTCGTCAATCGACCAGAGGCGGCGACGCTCGGCGGGGATGGGCAGGTCGAGCTGCGGGGCGAAGTCGGCGTCGGCGGCGCAGCTGATTGAGCAGACCGCGCCATGCGCGTCGCGCAGGGTTGCGCGCAGGATCGCACCGTGCGGGCGCGCGCCGCTGATCGGCTGGGTGATGCGAACAACGCCATTCGCCACGTCGGGCGTGATGCGGGCGCGCTGCAAGAACGCCACCGGCACCGGTTCCAGCCAGACGGTCTGCCAGATGCCGGTGGTGCGGCCGTACAGCGCGCCGTGGCCGGCGAACTGGTGCGATTGCTTGC
>LJCR01000437.1 GCA_001399705.1 Kouleothrix aurantiaca | reverse complement strand
GGTTGCGTTCAGCACCTCGCGGTAGACCTTGCGGTACGGTGTTTCCAGAAAGCCCATTTCGTTCACGCGTGAGAAGGTCGACATCGTGCCGATCAAGCCGATGTTCGGGCCTTCCGGCGTTTCCACCGGGCAGATGCGGCCATAGTGCGAGTGGTGCACGTCGCGCACTTCGAAGCCGGCGCGGTCGCGGCTGAGGCCGCCCGGGCCAAGCGCCGAAAGGCGCCGCTTGTTGGTCAGCTCGGCCAGCGGGTTGGTCTGATCCATGAACTGCGAGAGCTGCGAGCCGCCAAAGAACTCGCGCATCGCCGCGACGACCGGCCGGATGTTGACCAGCGCGTTTGGCGTAGCGGTGTCGGGGTCCTGCAGCGACATGCGCTCCTTGACCACGCGCTCCATACGCAGCAGACCCACGCGGAACTGCTGCTGGATCAGCTCGCCAACCGTGCGCACGCGGCGGTTGCCCAGGTGGTCAATATCGTCGGCGTTGCCCTTGCCGTTGTTCAGATCGATCAGGCGCTCGACGATCTTAAAGATATCGTCGGGGCGCAGCACGCGCACCTTCTGATCTGGCGCGCTGGCACGCGCCTCGGGGCGCGGGTCTTTCTCCCACAGGTTCTTGTTCAGCTTGTAGCGCCCGACCTTGGCCAGGTCGTAGCGGCGCGGGCTGAACAGCAGCGATTCCAGCAGGCCGCGCGCATTTTCCAGCGTGGGCGGGTCGCCGGGGCGCAGGCGCTTGTACAGCTCCATCAGCGCTTCTTTGGCGTGGCGCGCCGGGTCTTTGTCGAGCGTAACTTTGATGTACTGGTGATCGGTTTGATCAAGGTGCTGGAACAGCGCGATGATATCCTCATCGCGGCCGCGCTGGTCAAGTTCGTTATCGGGCGTCCACTGGCCCTCGCCATTCGGCTGGGCATTCCACGCCAGCACCGCACGCAGCAGGATCGTCACCGGGATCTTGCGCTTGCGGTCGACCTTAACAGAAATAACGTCGCGCTTATTGGATTCGAACTCAAGCCATGCGCCGCGGTTCGGGATCAGCTTGGCCGAATGGAGGCCGCGCCCGCTGGTTGGGTCCTTATCTTCCTTGAAATACACGCCTGGCGAGCGAATAAGCTGCGAGACGACGACACGCTCGGCGCCGTTGATAACAAATGTGCCGTTTTCCGTCATCAGCGGGAAGTCGCCCAGGAAGATTTCGCTTTCCTTAAGCTCGCCGGTGGCCAGAATATGCAGCTGGACATTGACGCGCAGCGGGGCGGCATAGGTCATGTCGCGCTCGCGGCACTCGTATTCATCGTAGCGCGGCTCCCCGAAGGCGTAATCGAGGAAGCGCAGTTCCATATTTTTGCCAGTAAAATCGGTAATCGGCGAAATTTCGTCAAACAGCTCGCGCAAACCCTCCTTGCGAAACCACTCAAAGCTACTCGTCTGGGTTTCGATCAAGGTGGGAACCGCGATTGCATCCTGAATACGTGCAAACGAGCGTCGCTCTAATCCCGAGCGATGCAGACCGTCGGCACCGGTGTCATTGGGCATAATCAGCGGCTGAAGAACCACAGGCTCGACCAGCGGGGGCATGGGCACCTCTCTTGCTCCGCTTCGTGTGGTATACTAGGCCAGCGAACCGGCTTTGCGCCCCCACACTCAGCTACGAACTCCTAACATGCCAAAAACACGAATCGTCTCTTCCTTGGCGCTACCCGACGATGGGCAGAACCGCTGGACTGGCGTTCGTGACATCTAGATATCGTGAGAAATTTGCGCCGGGTGGCGCGTGCGCGACATCGGAATGTTCTTGGTGATGTTCGCAGGCTCCTGTTTTGTCACACCGTTTTAGGGGTGCGCACGTTCGAAAACTGCGAAAAGGAATAATACCACGTCTCCTAAGATGTGTCAAGGCTGGCGCGCAACGAGTTTTTGCGCCGGTCTACGCAAAGATCCTGGCGTAGCGCGGCGCATCGTAATGCTTGTCGGCCGGTCGACCGTATGCTATAGTAAAGAACGTCTCGCCGCTAGAGTTTCGCATATGCGGGCGTAGCTCAATGGATAGAGCAACGGTCTTCTAAACCGTAGGTTGTGGGTTCGAGCCCCGCCGCCCGCGCCACTTCATAGCAGCCTGGCCAAAATCACCAATCGCGTCGGCCACTGAAAACTCAGTGGCCCGTTTTTTTGCTGGGTGATCATTACCCCGCAGTAATCGGCTGTGCCGAAACCAGTCACTGGGCGGCGAGCGGACTGACCTCGTAGCTACGACCCATCTCGGCTGTAAAACAAACGCTTTCTGCAGCTCCTGCCGAAGAAGCAATACGCTGGCCGTCGAGCGTGATCGCGCAGGGCTGTGCCACGCGCACACAGCACTCGCCCGCGTGGGCTGCCCGGATCGTCGCGCTGTGGAGCTGACCGTCGCGCCACGCGAGGTCGCACTCATAGCCGCCGCGCGCGCGCAGCCCGCTGACGCTGCCATTTGGCCAGGCAGCGGGCAAAGCCGGCAACAGGTGCAATTCGCCGGCGTGGCTTTGCAGGAGCAGCTCGGCAATCGCCGCCGTCAGGCCAAAATTCCCATCGATCTGGAAGGGCGGGTGCGCGCCCAACAGGTTTGGGTACAGCCCGCCGCCTTCAAATACTACCTTGCTCTGAGTCTGCAAGCCGATCAGGTGCGTGAGCAGCGCATAGGCGCGCTCCCCATCGAGCAGCCGCGCCCAGAAGTTCAGCTTCCACGCCATCGACCAGCCAGTGCCAGCATCGCCGCGCAGGTCGAGCGTGCGCCGCGCGGCTGCGAACAGCTCGGGCGTGCTGTGCGGCGTGATTGCGTGGCCGGGATAGAGGCCAAACAGGTGCGAAACATGGCGATGGTGATCGTTGGGGTCGTCCCAATCCTCGAACCATTCCTGCACCTGCCCGTGGCGACCGATCTTGGTTGGGTAGAGCCGCTGGCGGGCCGCATCCAGCGCGTCGCGGAATTCTGCGTCGGTGCCGAGAATGCGCGCGGCGGCGCTGCAGTTGGCAAACAGGTCGGCAATGATCGCCATGTCCATGGTCGTGGCCATGCTTACGCTTCCCTGCACGCCGCTCTGCGTTGTGAAATGATTTTCGGGCGAGGTTGCGGGCGCGGTGACGAGGTGGCCCTGGCCGTCTTCAATCAGCCAATCCAGGCAGAACTCGGCCGCGCCGCGCATCAGCGGGTAGGCGCGCTCGCGCAGAAAGGTTTCGTCGCCGCCAAAGGCATAATGTTCCCACAGGTGCTGGCACAGCCACGCGCCACCCATGGGCCAGGCCGCCCACACCGGGTTGCCGCGCCCGTAGTCGCCCGGCGGCGACGACTGCCGCCACAGGTCGGTGTTGTGGTGGGCGACCCAGCCGCGGCAGCCGTAGTTGGGCGCGGCGGTTGCACGCCCGGCGCTGCTCAGCTCGGCAATCAAATCGAACAGCGGCTCGTGGCACTCGGCCAGGTTGGTTGTTTCGGCCGGCCAGTAGTTCATTTCGGCGTTGATATTCAGCGTCCAGTTGGCGCTCCACGGCGGGCGAATCTCGTCGTTCCAGATGCCTTGCAGGTTGGCGGGCTGCGTGCCGGGCCGCGACGATGCAATCAGCAGGTAGCGGCCATACTGAAAGAGCAGCGTCACCAGTTGCGGGTCGTTGGAAATGCGCCAGCGGCGCACGCGCTCGTCGGTGGGTAGATTCGCGGCGTCGGTGCTGCCCAGATCGAGCGCCACGCGGCCAAACAGCGCACCGTTGTCGGCAATGTGCGCGCCGCGCAGGTCGGCGTAGCTGCGCCGGC
>LJCR01000436.1 GCA_001399705.1 Kouleothrix aurantiaca | reverse complement strand
GCGTATTATCCGAACGTTTCGACCAAGGGCTGGCCGCAGCAATGATTACACGCACCGGCAGATCCTTCACTGCCGCCAGCAACGTCGGGTAATCGCGCGCTTCAAGCCCGACTGCGCATATCATCGGCTCATCTTTTGCTTGATCAGGCATGGGAATAGAGTTAAAGAAATCTTTATCCACCATGAACGGCGTGAAAACAACTTTTTCTGGCAGTATCGACCAGCGCTGCTCAATAAATTGCTTTTGCCAGGTTGAATAAACAAGGAAACGATCAATATGGCTTTGGATTGCCATATAATCAAAAAACGCCATTTTTTTCTTCACCGACAGGATATGAACAATCATAATATGGTGGGCACGCTGCCTTGCCCCTATCACCTTGCTCAACAGTGCAAAGGGTATCCCGACTTGTTCCCCATCGGTGAAAATTGTGCTGTACATCTTGCGTAGCCGAAAGCAAGCCCAAGCGAGCATAATATCTGCGCCAGCTAAGCGCTCCAGCAGAGCACCAAATCGACCTGTCACGCGACGCGCAGCTGGATAATCAAGCAGATCCGCCTTTAAGACGCGCGCTAGCTCAAGGTAATCAGCGCGTGGGCGCTTGCCTTCCGCAATCTGCTCGTGAATATTGGACGCGATCACGCCGGATACGGTGACCAGAACATCTGCCATCATCTATCCCTTGCCCTGCCTGGGGCGTTGCTATCGATATTCGGCGATTTGTCTGTGTACCGTGCTTCTTACCCAAAAGTAATGCGCTTGAAAAAGAAAATTAGATAGATTCTTTTATGCAACCTGCTTGAGAACTGAGAGCAAGCGCTGCGTATTTTGGCTGGCATCAAACTGCTTACTTACAGTGTCGATCGCTTGCGCGCCCTGCCGTAAGCGCATTGCGGGATCGGAAACGAGCTTACGCAAAGCTGCGGTTAAGGCTTCAACATCACCGATAGGAATAAGTGCACCCGTCTTATTATCGTGCACAATTTCAGGGATAGCGGCCACGTGCGTTGAAACAACAGGTAACCCGGCGGCGCCAGCCTCCGACAGAACCATTGGTAAGCAATCGCCATAAGTTGGCAAGCAGAAAATATCGGCTTGATGATAGAGAGCTTTGAGCGCCGGGCTATTTGGCTGCATATTTTGATAAAGAAAGAGCCCTGGCTCGGGTGAAAGCGCATCTCGTGTTACAACATGAAGTTCAACGCCGAGCGACCGCAGTGTGCGGAAGGATTTCAGAAGAAGCAAACCACCTTTGCGCGCAAAATCTCCGCCAACGAAAAGAATTTTAACAGGCGCATCGGTACGTGTTCGTGATACAGGCCGCAGCCACTCGCGAACATGTACCCCAGGTGGGATAACGGTGATTTTCTCTGGCGATACATCATAATCATGAATGAGACTTTGCCTGGCCCATTCACTCCAGGTGATAAGATGGCGGGCTGCCCGAAAACAATCGCGGTTGAGCCGCCATTTTGTACGCTCAAGCCAGGCAGATCCTCGCTGATGGCCATACACCGTACCAAGCGCATCATATTGTAAAGGTGTGGCATCAAGTGATACAACGCTTGGCACGCGCTTGAGCTGATCAGTTGAGAGAATTGCCGGAACCTGTGTATGAAAGAAGAGTGCATCCAATGCTGCAGCTTTTGTAAGCTCCATCACTGCACGGCGCGCCCGCACACCTGCGCGGATTGTCCAGTTACTTCGAAACACTGGGATGCTCTTCGCGATGCCGTCAGTCCCAAAGGGAATTAAACCCCAGTACGCACGTACAGCAGCGTCTTGTTCTACTGTGGCTTGTAGATTTTTTGTATGAGTAATATGCCCTAAAGCCTGCTCAAGAATGAATCCGAACTGGTATTGCTTCATTGTTTTGCCTCAATAACCAGAAGTGAAAGCGAGTACGGAGGAACTTGCACAATGGAAGGTAGTGCGCCTAGAGATTCCTGTGCGATACTTTTCGGAGCGTCGGCGCTATATTGAAAACGCGTAACTGCGCCAGAACCGGCAAAATTCTGTAAATTTAATGCAACGGTTGCCGCTTGTTGAGGATCTTTATTAATCAGCAGCAAGGTGAGACGGCCATTCTCACTTGCCAGGCCTGCGTAAGCACTCAAGCGCTCAGGAAGTGTACTCGTTGCACGCACCGAAATATCGCCAAATCGGCTGCCACGCTGATCGTAATTTGTAAACATTTGAAATGCGTAAAAACCGGGGCTGCCAGGTTCGGGATAACGCCAGTAATTTGCGAGGTAAACATCTTCGCGACCCAAGATACCAAGCACCTCGGCAAGCGCAAGAGCCCCTGGCACAGTTTGGTCACCGCCCCAATTCCACTCGCTAATTCCAAATTTCGTCCCTGGATAGTACTGCTGAATAATCTGTTTCATGCGTGGGATCAGCGCGACGGGCTGAGCAATCCATGATTCGTCGACATAGGTTGTATCCCACAATGAGCGCGTACTACGCAAACGCTGCGCATCAATTTGGGCATTCGATTGATTGTTATACAAACCTTCGGGATAGTAGTGAATATCGAGTACATCAAGTGTACGACCACCATTTTGTTCGTCGTGAGCGCGCACTTGCTGCAAGAACCAGGGCAAAAAATCTTGGCCTCCATGACGCTCGCGATCCGCATCGCCGCTGGGAGAGTTCCAGTAGTAATACCAGCAGCAACTTACCGGGCCTAGCAATTCAGCATGCGGCAGAACGCCCTTTATAGCCGAAGCGTAGGTAAGATATGAATCGCGGATTTCATCATACGACGTACAGGTGGGATGCACATCATAGTGAGTATATCCCCAGAGATCAGGTTCATTATCCATTGCAATAAACCGCACGCGCTGCGTTTGGATATGGCGCATCCACGCGACTATCGATTGCGCATCTGATTGAGTATTTGCAATAGTAGGATCCGCTATAGCGCCTGGATGTTCACAATTAGCGCCGCTGGCGTCACCACAATTGCCGTCCTGACCAGGAAAAGAGCATGTTGCGGTATCGTTATTCTTGGCCACCCATCCAAGCGTCGGCACTGTCAATATGACATCAGCCCCTACTGTAGTGCTTTCTTGCACGAAATCGTCGCTGGCCGAGCGGCCTGTATAGCCATAGTTGCCGTTCCGATATTGCCAGTCACTTCCTGAATTCCAAGCATTCCCGAGCTGCCAGTTGTATCGTGTGCTTGAGTTACCACCCCATCGATTCAGCGTCGGGCGTAAGCCAGCGAGAATATCGGCAGAAGCGCCATTCACGCCATAAATAAAATGGCTTATTGGGTGGCGGCCAAGATGCACATTAATGGTTACTGTGACATCAGCCGTTGCGTCTTTGCCGGGGGCGGATATCGACGCTGGAGAAGGCGCGGGCGACAATGTTGGCACACTCATCAGATTTGATATTGTCGGGGTTGGCTGCATTGCAACAGGCTGAGGCAGAACGCCTCCACAGCCCACAAGTGCTGTAGCGAAAAATAATTGCAAGAAAAATTGACCAAGCAACGCATATCTTCGGCAAGATATAGCGCGGTACATATGGTGATTTTTTGAGAAAATATTCATTATATTTCTTACAATAAGTTTAAGTTTACGGCTGCGCCGCCTGAATTACACCGCTCTACAAGAGCTTGAGATACGTTTATTTCAAATAGATTTCATATATTCTCTATGGAAATATACAGATAATTTCTCGCAGAACATCTGCTTCCTGGTTATTTACATACACGACGATCAATTCGCAAAAACGCTTTGAACCATCATTTCACTATTACATACTGCAAGGAG
>LJCR01000435.1 GCA_001399705.1 Kouleothrix aurantiaca | reverse complement strand
AGTGAACGGGTGAGGGCAGTGGTTTTGGAGCGACAAGGGGGTTAAGAACGTCAAGAAATGCTAGCGATCGCACGCAGGAAGAGCCACAGCATAGAAGGCTTTCTGCTGCGAGAAATACTACTACAGATCACCGTAATAACGTTTGGCTATCGGTTCACCAAACACTTACCACAAGCCGATCACACCGTCCCCACAGCATCCGAACTAGCCAATATCGCGCAAATTACGTATATACAAAGCCCTATGGTTCGCGTATTATAGTCATACTTTCTGCCAATCTTCTTCCTACGAATATACCAATATCCCATCATATCAGGCTGGGTTCGGCGTATTGCCTTTGAGGGACACGTGCGATATGGATAATTTGAGTTATCTCGATTTCGACATCGATGTCGAGCGATTCGGTGTGGCCTATCGCATCGTTATTAACTCGCCAGCCGGCCAGCTCACGCAAGATTTGACTATCCCCTTCTCCGATTTAGAGATTGAAAACGCCCTGCTGCGGTTTGGCCGGCCGCAGCGCGGAGTGCGGCGTATCGAGACGCCCGAGGCCGAAGCAGCGCGCACCTTTGGTTCACGCCTCTTTGCGGCTGTGTTCGACGGCGAGGCGCGCGCCTGCCTGCGCAGCAGCATCGACGAAGCCCAGCGCCAGAATGCTGGCCTGCGTCTGCGCCTGCGCCTGACTGGTACACCCGAACTGACCGATCTCCCCTGGGAGTTTCTCTACACCCCCACGCTCAATCGCTTTCTCGCGCTTTCCTCGCAAACGCCGCTGGTGCGCTACCTCGAAATGCCCGAGCGCGTGCGCCCGCTTGCAATCACTCCGCCGCTGCGAATCCTGGCGGTAATCGCCAGCCCGCGCGGTTACCCGCCACTGAATGTCGAAGACGAGTGGCAAAAGCTTTCGAGCGCGCTGGCCGACCTGCAAACACGCGGGCTGGTGCAGCTCGAACGACTGAAAGCGCCAACGCTGTCGGCATTGCAACACCAACTGCGGCGCGGCAGCTACCATATTCTGCATTTTGTTGGGCACGGCTCGTTCGACCAGCAGCAGCAGGACGGCGTGCTGCTGATGGAAGACAACGAGGGCTATGGCGCGCGCGTCAGCAGCCGCGACCTCGGCGTGATTCTGCACGACCACGGTGCCTTGCGCCTGGTGGTGCTGAACGCCTGCGAGGGCGGCCGTTCCAGCCGCACCGACCCCTTTGCCGGCACGGCACAAACACTTGTACAGCAAGGCATCCCGGCCGTGATCGCCATGCAGTTTCCCGTCACCGACGAGGCCGCAATTATCTTCTCGCAAGGCTTCTACGGTGCTCTGGCGGATGGCTACCCGGTCGATGGCGGCCTGGCCGAGGCGCGCAAAGAACTATTGTCTGGCGGCTCGGGCACCGAGTGGGGAACACCAGTGCTGTATATGCGCTCGCCCGATGGCCGAATATTTAACCTGACCACGACACAAGCCGGGCGTGACCCACGATCACGCAGCGATACTATTCAGGCCGAGGCCGAAGCAGCATTAAAGCAGGGACACTGGGCGGTAGCGACGGAAAGGCTCCAGGCATTGCTTGCGCAGGTGCCGAACCACGCCCAGGCCCGCGAGTTGTTGCAGCACGCGCAAGTACAGCAGAAGCTCGCGATCCTCTACAACCAGGGCCGCAAGCATATTGCGGCAATGCGCTGGGCCGAAGCGCTTGAGGCATTCAAGCAGGTGCGCGCGATCGACCCGGAGTACAAGGAAGTTCGCGCGCTGATACGCTCGATCTCAAGATCCAGCACTATCGCCAACCAATCCATCTCGCCCGCGCTGATCGCGCCGCCCGCCGAAGCTGCTGCTCCCGCGAATCAACTGCTTGAGCGCATGCTGGGCGAAATGTCTCCCGCCCCACCAGCGCGCAAACAAATGCCCGTGCAAGCGGTTGCGCCGATCGAAGTGCGCGGCGCACCCGACCTACTCTTTCGGCTCAGGCAGCTCGCGCGCAGCCGCTGGATGTGGCTTGGCGCGGGTTTCGCGTGGGTTGCGCTTGTGACCTTTGGCCTCTGGCAATTGCATGCCCTACCGTTCCAAAGCTCACAGGCCAGCGATAATGCCGCCATTGCGCAGCCTGGCCTTCTGCAACCTACAGCAGCCCCGATCCTCGATCACAGGCTCGACGTAGCGGCAAAGGTCGCGCCCGTTGACCCCGATAAGCATATGGTGCTGATTGGCCAGCTGGAACCGATCAATGGCGCGCCGCCCGACCCGGCAAAAACGCGTTTGCTCTTCGAAAGCCTCAAGGGTAGCTATGAAGTCGATAACCCGGGCGCGAAGCTGCAGATCCGCCTTTCGCCAGCAACTCTGCGCTCAGCCGACGATGCCCTGGCAGCGGCTGAGGCCAACCGGGCGCTGATTGTGGTGTGGGGTAACTACGACCGCGACAGCATCCTGCTTCATATCGATGTTGGTTCATTCAAAGCGCTGCCAAAGGTGGTGTTTGAGCATACGCTGCTTGAACGAACTGCTAATCTCGAAGTGACACTCACCGATCTGCGCCAGCAGTCGGTTGCGCCGCAAGTGTTGAATAGCTACCAGTGGCTCGCGATTGCAACCGGCGATAGTTTTGCGGTGGCCCGAATCGCTGTGCTGCTTGAGCATATGCAAGTCGCTAGCCCCGACCCAAACCCTGCAAAGAATAATGTTGCGGCGCACCTGTATCGTGCGTGGCAACTGTATTATGTCGACACAAAACGAGCCCTCGCTGAGATTAACAGCGCAAAAGAGCTTGACCCAAGCAATCCATTTATTCTTAGCTTGCGCAGCCTGGCCTTTACACGGCTTGGGCAATTCAATGCTGCGATACAGGATGCGCAGAGTAGTGCGCGGCTTGCTCCGCGCGAATGGGGAGAGCCAGCAGTGTTGGAAGGAACTGCATATTCGCTGGGGGGAGATTGTGCACCGGCAATCTCCTCCTTCGATGTAGCAATAAACGCGCGTCCATACGATTGGTTTCCGATTTTCTTGCGCGGTTTCTGCTATCAGCTTCTGCAGAATTATCCACCAGCACGGGCCGACTTGGAGCGTGCTCTTCGGCTTCAGCCAGAGGCAAGCTACCCCTACCTGGCATTGATGATCCTCGATCTGCGAGAAGGGCATCTCAATGATGCCAAGCAACGTATAGGCGTTGTTCAGCAGCGTTTCACTGATACCGACCTGGCAACCCGGCAAATGCGCGCATTTTTTGCTGCCGAAGGTGAGCAAAGCCAGTTTGCCTTTTTGACAGCATCTTCTGGCAACCTTGCGCTGGGACTCTACCAAAATGTGGAGCAGTATACACAGTTTGGGCTGAATATTCTGTCGCAACTGATGGCCGCAGAGTCCTCACCCGATGCGCTCGCACACAGGAAAGCAATCTTCGCCGATCTCAGCTTCCAGCGCGGGTTTGCGCAATGCAACCTGGGAAAATTCGCCGAGGCAGAGCAAACGTATAGTGATGGGATCGCTGCCGATCCTTCCTTCACCTTGCTGTATCTGCTCCGCGCCGAAGTGCGGCTGCGCCAGGGCAACCAGCCCGGCGCGGCGGAGGATATGGCGGCTGCGCAGCAAAATGCGCCCAGCTCCAATTTTGACGCAATGCTGCAGGCCGCCCAGGCTGGCCAGCTTAGCTGCGAAACGATGTTAACGCCGTAAACACGCTACACTCCGTGGCGCGCGCCCCAGCCCTGCGGGTCGGCCACCCAGTCGTCCACCAGCGCGCGCTGCGGGCCGGCCAGCAGCCCCTGCTGCGTTGCGGAATCGAGCAGGGTGGGG